>JAOUFX010000253.1 GCA_029857975.1 Deltaproteobacteria bacterium
TCAAAACAAAACAGCAACTTCTCCATGAGATGGAGGAACTTCAGACGAGGCTTGATACTACGGAGCGACGCTTCCAGGACGCTATTGAGATATTGCAGGATGCGCTGCAGAAAAAAACGCATGAGCTAGGTCAGCGAGTCAAGGAACTGAATTGCCTATATGCTTTTTCAAATCTCATCGAAAGGCCCGACATTTCTTTGCCTGACATATTTCAAGGGTTGGTGAACATCATTCCGTCCGGATGGCAATATTCTGAAATGACCTGTGCTCGCCTTGTTCTCGAAGATCAGATTTTCAAGACCGCCAACTTTATGGAAAGCATTTGGAAGCAGAGCAGTCCCATTTTGATGGATGAGAAGCGTATAGGTACTCTGGAGGTTGATTACCTGGAGGAGAAGCCGGAATGTGAAGAGGGTCCTTTTCTGAAGGATGAGCGTGATTTGTTAATTGCGCTCGCCGGGCGACTAGGAAAAATTATTCAGCGCAAGCGGTCGGAGGAGATGCTGAGGCAGTCAGAGAGGGAACTATCCGTAAGAAACAAGATTGATAAAGTCTTCCTGACTATCGCCGATGATGATATATATGTAGAAATTTTACAGATTGTCTTGCAATCCATGGAAAGCAAGTATGGGATTTTTGGATACATAGATGAACATAGAACTTTGATTATCCCCTCTTTGACTAGAGACATCTGGGAACAGTGCCAGGTTCCTGATAAGACGATAAAATACCCTCGCGAAACTTGGAGCGGGATCTGGGGCCGGGGCCTTATAGAGAAGAGGAGTCTTTATGCGAATGAAGGCTTACGCGTGCCTAAAGGACATATTCCTATAATAAGGGTTCTGGTTACGCCCATTATATATCGTGGAGAGGTAATCGGGCTCCTTGAAGTCGCCAACAAGGCGACAGGCTATGAGGAAAAAGATAGGGATTTCTTGGAGGCCATTGCCAGCTACATAGCTCCGATCCTTAGAGCAAGATTGCAGAGGGATTTTCAAGAGAGAAGGCGTAGACAGGCGGAGGAGGCACTCCGTAGATCGCATGAGGAGTTAGAAATACGAGTTCAGGAACGGACCGCAGAACTGACCAAAGCCAATGAGGCATTGCAAGCTGAAATTGCCGAGCGAAAGCGGGCAGAAGAAGCTCTACAAGAATCAGAGAGTCGGCTCAGATTTCTCGCTTCCCAACTCCTAATTGCACAAGAAAAAGAAAGAAAACGGGTTGCTCAGGAACTCCATGATAGCATTGGCGCATACTTAAGTGCCATCAAATTCCAAATTCATAATACCATTCAAAAGATGAACCAAGACGTCGCCACGTCTGAGTCATTGTCAGGTCTTATCCCGACAGTTCAACAGGCAATCGAAGAATCCCGTAGGATAATGGCTGCCTTACATCCCTATATGTTGGATGACCTGGGAATTTTACCAACCATTGATTGGCATTGTCGAGAATTTCAGAAAACCTATTCTCATATTCATATCGAGAAACACGTTGGTATTGCAGAAGATAACGTCCCTGCCATTTTAAAAGTGGTGCTTTACAGAATATTGCAAGAGACTTTGAACAATATCGCAAAACATAGCAATGCGGACCTTATTCGTCTTTCTCTAAGGAAAACTGAAACCAGGATAGAACTGATTATTCAGGATAACGGTCAGGGGTTCGACATACAAATTCCGAGAAAAGGGTTGGGTATTGAAAGCATGAGGGAAAGGACAACATTCGCAGGTGGAACCTTTACAATTGATTCCGCCGAGGGAACAGGAACCATTATTCGGGCATCATGGCCTTTGTAATCGGTTGAATTTTAAATACTTAATTTTGATGGGGAATCGCCTAATTTTCAGAATCGACTCAAAATCCCGTGTCCCCTGGGGACGTGTCGGTTCAATTCCGACCGCCGGCACCCCGGCAGCTTATTCATGGTTTCTCACACTTCCTTGGTCCAAGCCCATTCCACTGCTTCCCTTTCCCCTTTCCCAAGCTGAAACTGCCGGTCAAAATTCTCAATATTCTTATTAAGAGCCTCTACTTTGGGTTCCAGAGAAACCCTGACTTTGAACGTAGAAGAAATCCGTGGTTTAAAGTTTAAAATTCTTCATCGCTGCTGGGTTTGTTTCTTCCTATAGTCCAAAATTGACAGGCTATGCCGGAAGGTGTAGATTGCGATTAAAAATCGACCAAGGAGGTTAATAATGGATAGTCACCAAAATAGATGGAATGAGCAGGTAGCCAAGAAAATCATCGAACACCTGGACAAACGGGGAATGGAGGGAAGCTACGCATCCAGCGCCGCTCAAGCCAGAGAAGAGATCATTGCTATGATACCTCAAGGTTCCAAAGTCTATCGTTGCGGCTCGATGACCGCAGTCTACATGGACCTTTGGCAAGGGATAGCTAAAATCCCAGGTGTTGAGGTTATCGACCCCTTCCAGCCTGGACTCTCTTTTGAGGATTCCTTGGAACCCAGACGGAAAGGCCTAATAGCCGATGTGATGATTACCAGTACCAATGCCATTACTCTCGATGGAAAATTAGTCAATCTTGATGGATTGGGAAACAGGGTGGCGGCAATGATTTTCGGCCCCCAAAAGGTCATTTTGGTTGTGGGCATGAACAAAGTTGTTCCTGATGTGGAAACGGGCATGGCCAGGACCAAACATTACTCTGCTCCAGTAAACGCAATGCGCATGAACATCAAAACTCCTTGCGCAGAAAACGGGATTTGCGTGGACTGTAAAACTCCTGCTCGGTTTTGTAACATTTGGAGCATCATCGAAGGCCAGAGGATCAAAGGCCGCATCCATGTTAAGCTCGTAGGCGAAAACCTGGGCTACTAAAAGGGTCCATTAAGAACCTGGGTCAAGGTCATGCTGCTTTATACTCAAAACACCTGACCCGTGGCCAGTCTCCTAAGGGGGTTGGGGAGCAAGCATTGCAGGGGACTTGACCGCGGTGGGGAAATAAGTAATAGTAAGAAAAAAAAGAAGGAGTGAAATAATGGAACCAAAGGTACCAACCCGCGAAGAAGCCCTGGCAATTTTACACCAGTATAACGAAAGTGACAGTCTGCGCAAGCACGCTTACGCCGTCGAAGGTGTCATGCGCTTTATCGCCAGAAAACGGGGTGCGGATGAAGAGAAGTGGGGCGTAATCGGTCTGATTCATGATCTCGATTATGAAAAATTTCCGGATCAGCACTGCCGGAAAACGAGAGAAATCCTCGCCGAGCTTAATTGGCCGGAGGAATATGTTCGGGCCGCTGTTTCTCACGGATGGGGGATATGCTCGAACGAGGAGCCCCTGACGGACCTGGAAAAAGTTCTGTATGCCATTGATGAGCTCACGGGACTCGTGGTGACGACGGCTTTGGTTCGACCTTCCAAGAGCGTTTTGGATGTAACCGCGAAGTCGGTAAAGAATAAATGGAAAGACAAGAGGTTTGCCGCCGGTGTAGACCGGGCGGTCATCGAGAAGGGCGCCGAGAGGCTGGGGGTTGGCGTAGAGGAACTGATCGGAGATACGATAAAGGGGATGCAAGAAGTAGCGGAGGCCATAGGATTAAAAGGCCTGCCGGTCTGATAAAAATGGCACGAAGAATAAATGGGTTGTGCCCCTTCGTTTGGCATTCAAATCTTGATTGAGGAAGAACTCGCATTGGCCGGCATTGAATGGTTGATAGAAGCTTTTGGATGCCCGGAAGGGGCTTTGCGCACTTTGGAAACTTTGGACAATCTTTTCCGGACCATCGTCTCGGAAATGAAGCTGAAGCCCGTAGGCAATTCGGTTTGGCACCGGTTTCCGGATACCGGGGGAATGACCGGTTTCTGGCTTTTGCAAGAGTCACATCTGGCCATTCATACGTTTCCCGAGTTTCAATCGGCTTGTTTGAATGTTTTCTGCTGCACCGAGCGCCCGCCCATTGATTGGGAATCAAAGATGGCCGGATTGCTGGGCGCTACGGAAATCCGCGTCCGGGAATATTTGCGGATCTATAAGAAATAAATTAAACCTAAAAAAGGCGATTCACCACAGAGGGCACAGCGCGGCATAGCCGCAACCGAAAAAACAACCCCTCCCTCCCCTCCCCCCTTGAGGGGGAGGGTAAGGGTGGGGGGAAAAAATTCTTAACAAAATATCTAGATTTTGCACGTTAGTAGTACAGAGAAAAGATTGATTTTATTTTTTAACTATGAAATTATTCTCTGCATTCTCTGTGGTTTAAAAAAATCGCTCAATTTAGGTTAAAGAAGATATACCGTTTACTTTAAACCATGCAGAAATGTAATTGCCCTTCCTGCGGCGCCACGGTTACTTTTCAATCTGCGGCCTCCATCCTGGCGGTCTGCGAATATTGCGCCTCCACCCTGGTCAGGCATGATTTGAACCTGGAAGACGTCGGCAAAATGGCCGCTTTGCTGGCGGATGGGTCTCCCTTGCAGCTGCGGGCTGAAGGACGATACCGGAAAGTCCACTTCACGGTGGTGGGGCGAATCCAGTTGCGCTACGAAAAGGGTATGTGGAACGAATGGCACCTTCTCTTTGATGATCTGCACAGCGGCTGGCTGGGGGAATCGGGTGGAATCTATGCGGTATCATTTTTGACGCCAGTGAGCGAGGCGATTCCTCGTTTTGAAGATTTACACCCGGGAGGCCGGGTCGTACTGAATGGCCAACCCTATGAAGTGACCCAACTCCAAAAAGCCTTTTGCGTTGCCGGCGAGGGAGAACTCCCTTTGGCCATAGGCCCCGGGTATGCGGCACCGGTGGCGGATCTCGCCGGCCCGGCCAATAAATTGGCAACGCTTGATTACAGCGAAGAGATCCCTCTGGTTTTTTTGGGGGAGTACGTGGAATTTGAGCAATTGCACCTATCCGGGCTGAGAGAATTCGATGGATGGTAAGCAAACACCCGACGATCGGCTTTCCGTAAAAACACTTGGTCCGACTCCTGCTGCTCCGCAAGTGAAAAGCTTTAAATGCCCGAGCTGCAGCAATCCTCTGACGGTTCGCGGTATGGAGCAGACGGAAAGCATTGCCTGCGAAGCCTGCGGGTCCATCATCGATCTAACCGACGAAAATTTTCGTATTCTTTCCACCTTTCAGTCCAAAATTAAATATAAACCCTTGATCCCCTTGGGAAGGCGGGGGAAGGTGAAGGGGGATTTATGGGAAGTGATCGGCTACCTGCGCCGGGCCATCACGGTTGAAGGGGTGGATTACGAATGGAGCGAATATCTCCTTTTCAACCCCTACAAGGGATTTCGCTGGCTCTCTGAATACAATGGCCACTGGAATCTTGTAAAGACCACCACCCATCTCCCCAAAGCGAAAGAAGAGGGAACAAGGGAGGTGGTTAGATATTTGGACCAGACCTTTCGGCATTTTCAAACGGCTGAGGCCCGAGTCGTGTATGTGGTTGGAGAATTCTACTGGAAAGTGCAGGCGGGAGAAAAGTGCCAGGTTTCGGATTATATTGCCCCTCCCTTGATTCTGAGCCGGGAAAAGACCGACCAGGAGGTCATCTGGTTAATCGGCGAATATCTCCAACCGGAAACCCTCTGGAAAGCTTTTCACCCCGGCGCGGCCATACCCCCCCGCATTGGCGTGGCCCC
>JAOUFX010000254.1 GCA_029857975.1 Deltaproteobacteria bacterium
ACATTCCAGATTGTCCGGGTTTTTAAGGATATGACCGTCTTGGATAACGTTATGATCGGGGCTTTTAATCGCACCAACTTAACGGCCACGGCCACAAAGAAAGCCTTAGAGGTCTTGGAATTCTGTGGCCTGGCTTCGAAGAAAAACTTCCTGGCCGGAGGGCTGACCGTGGCCAACAAAAAAAGATTGGAGTTTGCCAAAGCTCTAGCAACCAGCCCTTCGCTTCTCATGCTCGACGAGGCCATGGCCGGGCTGAACCAGACCGAGACTGGGGAAGCCATCGAACTGGTGAGGAAAGTCCAACAGTCCGGAATTACCGTTATTCTGGTGGAGCATGTCATGGAGGTGGTGATGCCCATCTCCAACCGGGTGGTAGTCCTGAATTATGGCCAGAAGATTGCCGAGGATGTACCAGAAAAGATTATCCAGCATGAAGAGGTAATCAAAGCTTATTTAGGAGATAAATACCATGCTTCGCATCGAGCGCATTAAAGTTTCCTATGATGAAGTCCCGGCCTTGCATGAGGTTTCCTTCAAGGTGGAAGTGGGGCAGATCGTCTCCATCGTCGGGGCCAATGGGGCGGGAAAGAGCACTATTCTTAGAGCCATTTCCCGTACTCTCCACCTCGATGAAGGGTCCATTCTCTTCGAAAACCAGCGTACCGATAAGATTCCTCCCCATCGAGTGGTGGAAAGTGGCATCGCCCATGTGCCCGAAGGAAGACGCCTTTTTGCGCGACTGACCATAAATCAAAACCTCATCCTGGGGGCTTATACCAATAAATCGCCGGACCACCGGGAAGCTACTTTGAAGACCATCTTCAAGCTCTTTCCCGTTTTGCAGGAGCGGCGGAACCAGCGGGCCGGGACTCTCAGCGGAGGGGAACAGCAAATGCTGGCTATTGCCCGTGGGCTAATGTCTAAGCCCAAGCTCCTTATGCTCGATGAACCTTCCATGGGGATCATGCCCAAACTCATAACCGAAATCTTCGAGATGATTCAGCGGTTAAATAAGGAAGAAGGGATCACCATCCTATTGGTGGAACAGAATGTTCAAGAGGCTTTGGAACTGGCAGATTATGCTTATGTTTTGCAGACTGGGCGGATCGTCATGGAAGGAAAACCCGCCGATCTTCTCCAGACCGATATGATCAAAAAGGCCTACCTGGGGCTTTAAAGCAAAGATAAGAGCAAAAAGTTAAGAATAGCTCTTAATTTATGAGAGTCAAAATTTAATATGACTAACACTGTGAAGGTGGGTAACCACTTCTTCCTGAAGTCCACAAATCATCAGCCTCGGCGAAGATGCTGGATTTCAAGTCATAATTATTGATGTTGTTTCCTCGATATTATGGTGTGGATGAAAGAAAGCTGGATGTCTTGTTGTGTGAGGGACCGGGGCCAACGGATATAGGGTTGAAATAGTGTGGCACCGCCGGGAAACCAGGCGGCAAACGGAGAAAACAAACCTCAACCTGTGGTATCTGGAGAAACCGGTCTACTCGACTCAATTATCAATCCAATGTACTGCCCTGGATGGGCGGGAGTTTAATATTTCCGCAAGCTGTCTGAATCCCGGTAATACAGAGGTTGAACGCAGAACTGACGGCCAGCCGCAGACAGGTCGGGACCAAGGAATCGAGCCCGTGATTTTGGCAGATGAGATTGCCGGGACAGCTCTTCTAATGGCTACTCTATCCCCGGAATCCCCGGATGCCAATATGCTGGAAGCGGTGGTCTTGCCGATAAAACAGAAATATCTCGGCCGGGGATAACTGAGATGTCTTGTCTTCCATGGGCTGCTTCTGGCTGCAAAGGAAGGCCCAAGCCGAAAAACCGGACCTGCAGGAAAGCGAGGCGTAGTCCTTTTCTCCGTTTTTGGCTCAATTTATTGAACAAGGAAGGAGCTGCCGCGACGCTCAAAATCCGAAATTTGTTTCCCTATACTTTTCTTTTTCATAAATATTTGAAAAGATCTGCATTCTCGATCAGCAATTTGCTAGATGGAATTTCGATTGATCCTGTAAGGGTCTTTACCGTTTGCTTTCACTCAAAATCTTGATGAATCGATTTGGCCGCCTGGAGCTGCGAATGAGACCAGAAGGCGATTTCCCCAGGAAAGGAGGATGGAAACATGGATAAAAAATCTACTTGGATATTTTTGGTTAGCTTGTTGGTGGCTTTGAGCCTGGCTTGGTCGACTCCGGCCGATGCGGTGCGAAAGCTCAAATATGGCCACAATACCAAACAGGATCAGCCCACGGGTAAGGCGGCTCTCAAGTTTGCAGAGCTGGCCAAACAAAAAACGAACGGCGAGATCATCGTCGAGGTATTTCCGGCTAACCAACTGGGAAATAACCGACAGATGGCGGAAAATGTCAAAATGGACGCCCAGGATCTAACCACCATGGGACTGGCAGCCCTCGGCTATCTGAACGATAATTTCATGATGATGCAGGTGCCATACGTATTCCGCTCCCAGGAGCATATCCAAAAGGTCGTGAGAGGCCCGCTTGGCCAGCGAATTAAGGCAGATCTGGCGAAAAAGGACCAGATCATTCTGCTGGCCATGGACTGGGACCGCATGGTCCGTCATATCGGCGGGCGCAAGCCGATCCGAGTACTGGCGGACCTGAAAGGTTACAAGGTCAGGGCCGGTGTCTTGCCGCCCATCGCCGGATTCAAGGCTCTGGGGGCCAGCCCGGTCAAGATTCCTCTCAATGAAATGTATGTCGCCCTGCAGCAGGGAGTGGCCGACGGCGCCGAGCTGCCCGTCGATTATTTCTATGAATATTCTATCTATGAAGTAGCCAAGTATCTGAACTTGACCTACCATACCTACGGCACCCAGTTCCTGGGCATCAACAAGCGGGTGTGGGAATCCCTGAAACCGGAACATCAAAAAGCCCTGCAACAAGCAGCGGACGAAGCGGGGGCCTACAATAACAAACTGGTGGCCGAATTACAGGACGACTACATGGCCAAACTCAAAAAAGCGGGGATGAAGATGATCCAGACCAATGTCGAAGAACTTCGGCATGCTTTACGGAGCAGGATTCCCGAGATCGCCAAGAACTGGCCGGGAACCCTGGAAATTTACGAAAAGATTCAGGCGACCCCCTGAACGGGTATTCCTGCCGGGGGCCTGCTCCCCCGCAGGAATTTTGAGATGGGAGAGAGATGACCCATGAAAAGACTGCAAGTTTTCCTCCAGGCTTTAGCCCTCTGTCTTAGATGGATCTGCCTGGGACTCGTCATAGGCATGGCCATTCTCGTTTTCTTCAAAGTATTCTTCCGCTACGTGCTCAATGATCCCATCGTGTGGTCCGACGAGGTCATCATGCTCATGTTACTCAGCCTGACGTACCTGGGGGCCGCCTTGGCTGCCGGCCAGCGCAAACACATCAACGTAGATATGCTGGAAGCCCTCATCGCTCGATGGGGAACGGTTGCGGTTCGTAGGCTCCGCTTGATCCTGGATGTCATCGTGCTCATCGTTCTGGCCGTAATCGTCTTTTACGGGTTCAAGATCAGCATCTTCAGCCGGGACCAGAGCACGGATGTAATGATGCTGAGTTACCTCTGGGTCTACTTGATTATGACCGTTGGCCTGATTTTCATGGTTCTCATGATAGGGAAAAGAATCTCCGAAGATCACTTTCATTCTTGATCCACTGAACTAACTGGTTTGACCTACTGCTCTCAGCAAGCCTAGGGTAGGGGACTACACCATGGTCATATTATTGATCGCGGGTCTTTTTTCTTTCATGCTGACGGGGCTGCCCATTGCCGTGGCCATGCTCATCGTGGGCGGGATATACATAGTGTGGCAGGACCTTCCCCTGATGCTTGTGGCTCAGTTCATGACCGAAGGAGCCATGATGTATGTGCTTATCGCCATCCCTCTTTACCTCTTCGCGGCCGCTTTGATGAACGAGGTGGGGATGAGCCATCGCATTATCCGGCTCTGCAATGCCGTAATCGGGCATTTTCGTGGAGGCCTGGCCCTGGTTAACGTTCTGGCCTCGATGGTCTTTGCGGGCATGTCCGGTGAGGCCATAGCCGACACGGCGGGTATGGGGACCATCCTGATTCCAGCGATGAAAAAGGAAGGCTACGACCTGGACTTTTCAGCAGCCGTGACCGTGAGCTCGGCGGTGATCGGCCCGATCATTCCGCCCTCCGTCCCCATGATCATCTGCGCGGCTTTGGCTTCCACCAGCGTGGGGCGCATGTTTCTGGGCGGAATGATCCCGGGGATCCTCTTCGGCCTGCTCCTCATGGCTCTAAGCTACGCCTTGTCGGTGCGCCGGAAATACCCCGTCCATCCCAAGGCAACCAGGGGAGAATTGTGGGCCGCTTTCAAAGGCTCCTTTCTTGGCCTCCTCACCATCCTTATCATCTTGGGGGGGATCTTCGGCGGCATTTTTACACCCATCGAGGCAGCCGGGATCGCCGTGGTCTACAGTTTCCTGGTTGGATGGCTGGTCTACCGCTCTCTAAATTTGGGAAAACTCCCTTCGATCGCCCTCGGAGTCGCCGTCAACACGGGAATCATTATGTTCATCATCGCCCTGGCCAAGTTTTACAACTTCATCCTTACCCGCGAACAGATTCCCCAGACGGTAATTGCCTTTTTGATGGGGCTGAGCAACGATCCGGTGGTCATCCTGTTCATCATCACCCTGGGTCTTTTTGTCCTCGGCTGTTTCTTGAGTACCACCCCGGCATTGATGCTGGTCGTCCCGGTGCTCCTGCCCCTGGTCAGCGAGGCCAGCTATGACCTGGTTCATTTTTTTGTCGTCGTTACCCTGGCCCTCCTGCTCGGAACTCTCACTCCCCCGGTGGGGATCAACCTTTACCTAGTCCAGACCATCTCGGGGGTGCCCACCCTTCGCCTTTTAAAAGAACTACTGCCCTTTTACGGAGTTTTGATCGTCGTCATTTTCCTGGCCCTGTTCTTCCCCTGGATCGTTCTGGCCCCGGGGAAGCTTGTATTTGGTTGAACAGAGATGCGCTAATTCACGTCCGAAGAAAAGCGCGCGGGCACTTATAAGTCTACCCTTGCAGAGTCAAAATATGGGATTACCCATTCGTTGCATCCTGGCAGGCGGCAGGTCAAGTGCTTCTTTCCAATCAATGGTCTTTTACCGGCAGCCTTCAAGAACCCCAACATGATAAATGCCCTGACAAACAAGAGCAATGCCGTGTTGCAACTGATAGATCAGGGACTTTATATCGAAGCCCTCGACAAACTGGAAAATGACGTCCTAAATAAGACCGACGGCTGTGGCAATACAGGCATCCCTGATAAGAACGACTGGATAAAGGACTGTGAAACCCAGGGTCAAGTCTATCCTTTTATCATGCAAGCCATTCACCTATTAGGGGGCTGATTTAAGTAATCCTTAGGAAGAGAGGCAGGGCCAGAAATGGTCCTGCCTTGTTCCAATGCTTCCTTCCTGTACTCTTGTTTTTGGGCTCATCCCCGAGAATGCAACATTTCAAACGAAAAGCAGCAAAATGGGGCAAAAATTGAACGGCAATTTTCCCCTTGACTACCCACGAGGTTAAGAGTATTTTTTAACAGTTGTTCCCTTACGTAGCCAAGTA
>JAOUFX010000255.1 GCA_029857975.1 Deltaproteobacteria bacterium
AACCTTAGCGGGCTGGACCTTGCCTTCCCCGATCTGTCGGGTCCCAAGCGCCAGGATCTTCAGGAGAGCCATTGTTTCCTGGGTTTGCTCGTAGCTTTCGATGTCCTGTATGACCACCTTGGCTTCGCCGTTCTGGGTGATGACCAGCGGCTCCCGGTGTTCGTTCAGCTTCCTTACAATTTCGGCGGCATGGGCCTTCAGGTAACTGATGGGCTTGATCTGGCTGGACAGTTTCATGGGGGTACCTCCATTTCTTGAGCATGACTAAATATAGTCCATAAACAGGTCAACTGTCAAGATTGAAGGTGGTTTGCTCGCCGCTGTGTCCAAATACGGTCTATCTCCGGATCAGGCGGGTCGATCGGGTACTTTGTCTTCTCGTACATCTCGACCATAGTGACCAGCACCCCCAGCTCATCTCCCTCGGGCGTGCTCGGCTCGGCATCCATCAAATCGTTAATCCGGGCTAAGGCCTTATCGTATTCTTTTTCCGTTTTGATGACCTTAGGAATCATTCCACTTCCTCAGCATTTTCGCGCCATATTTTCCGCAACGCCAGGTCCCCCGCCTGCCGGCTTCCCAGGCCAAGGGACAGAGCGTGCGCAGTTCCTGCTCATCGAAGATGACGGGTGGGTGCTGGTTCAATACTGACGCTCGAAAGCCGTGGGTTTTCATCGAGTCCAAGGCCATCCACGATTGATTCACCGATCGTCCCGAACTCAAAAAGAGATTCAATCTGATGCGCAACTCGTTCTTTACCGAGTGGCGTTTCGATCACCACCTTGAGTGTCAATTCATACTGCATGTTAGTTCTCCCAGACAAGCGCTGCGCGGGAGGGGATTTCGCCCTTTGAAGTATGTTCTCCTCTCAATTTGAGATATAACGTTCGTGCAGAAATTGCCTCCAGAATTCATTTCACGTTCTGCACGAACGTCCCGGGTCCCCAAGAAAATCACCTTGGCGGGGCTTCATTGAACAGTCTTTTATATTGTTGTGCGAACAATCTTGGTTTATCGTTAAGATACTCCCAGTATGAAGCAATTTCCCTAACCTTCGAAATGTCGATGTGCTTGCAATCAAGCATTAGCTTCAGAAGTTCGAGGGTCGTTAATGTTCTTATCGAAAAAACTTTCGCTACCACCAGCATGTCGCCATCATCGGTTACGATCGGAATATTAAGGACATTGGCACAGGTAAGCCCCCTTACATCCATTCTTGAAACACCGGGGGAAGCAGACCTCACAAAGCCTAAAACAAATTGATAGGTATGCTCAATGTTTTTTGCCTGCTTCTTAGAAATAATCAACTGGCCAGCTCTATTTTCCTTGTATTCTGGATCATTTACCCAATGGAATGAATTCCTTAACCGCGGACTTCGATCGTATTCTTCCTGGAGTTCTTTAATAACATATAAACAATATCGGGCTTTCCCAAATTCACATTTAAGGAGGGGGTGTATGCTTTGTGCAAGACGAAAATACGCGTTTGAATCAACAAGGATTTCCGACTGAGGTGGCATTAGCAAAGTTCCTCATAGAGGCCTTGCGCATCTAGAAAAGGAATGCTGAGGATACTTTGCAAAAAAGTAGGTGACTTTTTCTCTTGAATGAGGTATTTCCGTAACACGTCAAAAAAGGGAGTATCAAAAAGTTTGCTTATGGAAACATATTGAGAGGGTGATGGAACTTCGTCCTTGAAAAGGGACTCACTGATGGTTTTAAAAGCTTTATGAAAATTAGTATTCGCCTTATAAATCTCCCTTTCACTCTCGAGATCGAAAGTTGGTTTATCGTAATTTTCTGCATATTTGTTGATTTCTCTATAAACTGTATAAGGGGAAACCACAAGATCTACTGCTACATTTTTGATTTGATTTATTACTTTTCCCATATTTCGGGCTCGGCGTAGTTGAGTATATTCATGGATAGCTAATTCTTCGGGGAATAGGAGCGCCCCCGCAAATGCATCTGCAAAATCTTCCCCTTCCTCTTTCCCCGTCAAGTCGGGAGAATATACATGGCCAAGCTCATGTGCCATCCAAAATTTAAAATCGTGCTGTCTGCAATCAAGGTTTAGGTAAATCCATGAGGTCATTGAATCTGGCAGATAAATATGCAGGGCGTTTTCATGAGCATCTTTACTTCCCCATAAAACCGGGATTAATACCGCCTTCAATTCGCCAAAGAAGTTAATTAAGTTTTGGAAGGTAATCGTTTCTCCTTTGCGCCCTGTTATGCGGTCTCTTATTCTTTTGGCAGCCCTTTGTACATAAGAATACTCCATCATTGGCGCCCTGAGGGTAGGTAATGCAGTCAATTCATCAAAGGGAAGGTAAGGGACCAAATTAGCCAGCATACGTCCCATATCCTTCGCTCTATCGATATAATCGTCGGTAATCTTATGCCCGCCCTTTTTCCGAAAGGCAACCACCGGGTCATCGGGTGACGGAATTCCTGTAACGATTTCAGTGAAAGCAAGTTTCAGCAATTGAGCCAGTTTAAGCAGCTTTCCAGGACGAGGAAATTTCTCGCCCTTGAACCACTGAGAGACGGCTTCTCTCGAAACGTTCAGTTCTTTCGCCAACTTTACCTGGGAAAGCCCTAGCTCCAAAGACTTACGTTTTACGTTCTCGATATTCAATGAATTTTCCATAAACAAACTTTAACGGATATGTCAACTTTTGTCAACTTGTTTCTTTCCCAGTAAATTTCTTTATCCACGGTGGGATATCCCGTAAGGGGTCCATTTCCTTTTTGGGTCAATCCAAAGTCCTGGGAGATCGTGGTCAACGTTTGGTCAACACCTCTCAAAAATTACCCCCTTTTTTCTGAACAATTCACCCTAATTACTATTGTTCCAAATGTCAGGGTAAGCTCTTAATTTGCTTCCTTTTTTTCCTTTACCTAGTGACCCTTCCAGGAGGCTTATGCTTGTTCAAATCCCTTTTTGTGCCCTATTCTATTCAGTCTTGCCTCCTCTGCCTCGTAGTCACCAAGGTGCGCACGCATAAGGCTTTTCCAGAGCGGTCCATGGTTCGGCACGGAGAAGCAGTGGAAAATAGGTGTCAGTGCGCGGGAGGGGACGTTTGCGCAGAAATTACTTCCAGAATTCATTTCACGTTCTGCACGAACGTCCCGGGTCCCCTCTACAAGGTCCTGGATAAGTGCCATTTATCGTCATATGGTTTCTCCCCGTGACTGTGCCGCTCGACCCATAAATGGAGCTCGAGATTATTCAATGCTTCGCGAATTGATCTGATTCCCTGATTTGTAGATAGAACAAGCCACCCCTCACCTAGAGATTCGAATCTCGGCGGTTCGAGCCAAATCCAACCGTCCCTCCAATAAACGGACTTTACCATTAAGTTCCCCGAGGAATCGACCCATGCAAAGGGTTCATCATTTGATGGGTACCAGCCGAGCCTTCGGGCAAATGCGCAATTGATAGCAGCCCACCTGTAGGCAGGTCCGATAAGCTGGCGCTCCGAATTCAATACGGGGGCCTATTTGACTGGAGACGGACAGAAACAGTTTTGCCAGGCCATCGATCTTTGAGACGCTGGTATCCATCGGCCAATTCTTTAAGCAAGCCATTCGCACCGATGAGCTCTCCCCAGTTGAGTGGTGTGGCTTCACGGCTCCATTTGATCGAATTCCCGTCGACCTTCTTTTCCCACACAAGGACGAAATCGTCTACGCGCCCGGCATCGAGGTCTGCGAGGCGTACACCTTCAAAAACGGTACCCCCTGCCCGAAGGTTTTCTCTCAGAAGGTTGAGGATACGCTCTGTGGCGATTTTGTCCTGATAACCATAACCCCAGCGGGCACGCCGTTCTCCCATCGCCGGAGGTTCCTGTATCTTGGGTTTAGGTGGAACTTGACTCATGTCATGACTCGCCTGCGATGAAGCCAACGCCAACCCTTCTAAAGGTCAGGGGTTATATTAAGGAGATGTAGTTCCCCTCACATATTGATTCGCTGCGATCCCGGACACCGGCATTGTTAAACAAACAATTTGCGAACCTTTTTTCCCCAACCTGCTTGCTGAAGACCTTATAGTCCCCCTTTTCTTTTCTGATACGTCCGGCAGGTATCGCGGGATTGATCCGTAGATTCGCCGCGAAAGCGAGCACTTTGCGGGTTATTGGAAGCCCATCCATCTTTGCTGCATCTTGCCTTTGGTGAACGAGACCTCCTCGCGAATTTGCGACAAAACATCCCAACCCGCCTGCTTGACGGCGGGAGTGATGAACTTGGTGCAGATGTCGCGTTCGGAGAGGGATTTCTTCATATGATATGTTTGCCTGGCACTATTTGCGAAATGAAGTCAAAACCTAATTCTTGCCCAAATGTAATCCAAAAAAAAATTCTTGCAAAAGTTCCAAGCACTGCCGAGGCCGAAGAGAAGAGATCCGCTGGATGACTGGGCCTTCTTGATCTCGAAGTCAATAGGAGGTTGAAAGGTTGGCTCATATTAAATAAAAAGCCTGAATAAATCAAGGTAAAAGGAGATGAGGAAAGTAACCCTTGAATAATTCAATTGACATAGGAGAAGTCGGCATGATAAGCAAGGGGCGATAAGGAGTAAATCCATGAAAATTTCGGATGTCCAGGCCCACCTGCTGGCCATACCCATGAAAGAGGTCGACTTTCCCTCTGCCTGGGCTCCGGAGAAAGCATTGGAGAAGGCCCGACAGTTTGCCCCTTACGATCTGCACTGGCTTGAAGAGCCGATCTGGCCCCCCGAGGATTTTGCCATCCTGGCTGAGACCTATAACGTGAATGTGGCACCTCACTCCCCCTATTTTGGTCCCGGTTTGTTGGCCACGGCTCACCTGGTTGCCGCAACCCCCAGCGCCGAATGGGTGGAGTATTATTATGCCAACTTGGAGGCCAGTATTTTCCAACAGCCTCCAAAGCTGGAGAAGGGACATATTTTTCTTCCCGAAGGCCCCGGCCTTGGCCTGGAAATCGATCCGAGCGTGCTTCAACATTACCTCGTAGTTTCTTAAGATATCGTGACCGGTAATGTCAAAATTTTTATGAAATAAAGGGATCAAACATGGAACCATAGAGGGCACAGAGGGGAGGAAGTAAAATTTCTCATAGCATATTGATATTTAATCTTTTCTCCGTATTCTCTGCGGTTAAGTTCTGACAATACTACATTAAACAAAAGGAGGTGCCTATGAGAAGCATGAAATCGAAAATTGGAAATTCAGAAAGCCTGTTGAGAAGTTTGGTTGTCATCTCCGCAGCTTTATTGCTTCTGGCGGCGTGGACCACGCCGGCAACAGCACTGCCCAAGGGCTGGCCGGAACGCATCGTGATCAGTTCCGGGCCTCTGGGAGGCCCATGGTATCCCGCATCGGTAAAGTTTTCCGAATATTTAATGAAGAAATTTCCCGGTCTTAACGTTACCGTCATCGAAGGAGGCGGTCTCGGTAATATCCGGCTGCTCGAAACAGCCCGGGATGCGCAGATCGGTATTACTTACTCGTCAACTTGGTATGAGGCCAGGGCGGGTGAGTACAAGGGAGTGAAATACCTGAACGCCAGAGGCGCTTTCGCCTTAATGACTAGCTACATGCAGTTTGCCG
>JAOUFX010000256.1 GCA_029857975.1 Deltaproteobacteria bacterium
TTGGCACGGGGTGAAAAATAATTATCATCAACTTTTGGCACAACAATGAGACGAATGCGGGGAGGAATAAACAGGAATGGAGATATTGACTAACACCTCACCTATTCAGAACTGGGACTGCCGGGGGATTTTACCTTTGCATTTTTCTGATAAAAACCCGCTTTGGGTGAGTAGAATATACAAAAAAGACAATTGTGTGTCAAGGGAATTTGCGTACAAGATCTTGTGTTTGTTGGGGGCCGTTTCAGCGGGGATTCAGAGATTTCCGGGGTAAACGGCCTACGCGGCAAGAAACAGTTTATTACTGCCTGGTATGTTTTATCGAAGCACGAATGTTAGAAATCACCTCTTACAGGGAGAAGCTTTCGGAGGGCTAAACTTAGAGCATGGATTAACCATGGGGTCAGGCATAATTAAATAAGTATTCGCTTTCTTCCCTTGGCCAAATTTTCTGCCAGCTCATTTATCCTGTCCCTCAAACTCTCTTCTTCCCGCAATCTCGATTCCAGTTTCCCCACGCCCTGGCTGATGGCTACCGGATCCCGCCTAAAATGCTCCGCAACCGATCTCAAAGAATGCCTTGTCAAACGCCTCGCCAAATACCCAACGATGCCCCGTGCAAAAGATCCCTCCCGATTCCGATTTTCACTATAGATCGATTCCTTTGATATTCCCAAACCGGAAGCGACCCCTGCAACGATTTCTGGAATCGAAAGCTCATAGCCAAAAACGCCCCCCTCCCCCAGCCTTTCCTGAACCTCCTCCACGAAATCCTCGGAACCCAAAAAGCGCTGGTCCTTCGCCTTGTAAAATTCCTCTCGCCTTCCCTGTCCCATCCGGGATTTCACAAAATGAACAAACCCCTTTCGGGCCCGGAAGGGAATTTTGGAAAATTGGGCCAAGAGGGCCCGTTGATCCGCCAAATCATCTGCGGCGCCGGAGGCGTAAGCCTTGTAACTGCTCCAGGGATAATCCAAAGGATCTTCTTCCAAGCCGGCCCGCACGGGATTCAAGTGGATGTAGGCGGATAGTTCCAAAAGATAGGTGTCTTTTTCACAGAGAATGGCCTTGTACCGCCCCTGAAAGAGGTGGCCCCAGGTCCGATATTTCAGATTATAATGGCGGGTATATCGAAACTGCAGGCCTTGCATGATTTTTGAAAGAGGGGTCTCTTGGACTTCGATCAAAAGATGAACGTGGGTGGGCATAAGGATATAGGCATAGAGGAGGAAGGGATAACGCTTTTTGTAATCTTTCAGGAACCGCAGATAGACCTTATAATCTTGAGCGGATTTGAAAACCTTGGCGCCCTTATTCCCCCGAGTGATGACGTGATAAAAAGCTCCTGCAAAATGGACCCGCGGCTTCCTCGCCATGATAAGTTTTTATCAAACACAATGTCTCTTGTCAATACTTATTTACTTATGCCTGACCCCATTCCGACCCCATTCCTCACGGAACGCTCGACTCCTCCCCGAGGGGCGTACTGGGAGGTTATTCCCTTGACATGAGCGTATAACGATTTTAAAATATTGTATAACTCTCATTAAGGAGGAACCGATGGGTGTAAGCGTTAAGGTTGGCCCTAAATACCAAGTCGTCATCCCCCAAACCATCCGGAAAAAAGTCCCTATTCATCCCCAAAAAAAGGTTTTGGTCGAGGAAATCAACGGAGTCATCTTCATCCTCCCCAAACCGACATCTTTCACCGAATTCATGATCGGGCTGGGGAAAGAAGTTTGGAAAGGGACGGATCCCAAAGCCTATGTGAAAAAGGAGCGGGAGAGCTGGAAATGATCCCTTTCCTCAAGCCCCTTCAGGGTAAAAAAATCGCCCTGGACACCATGGTGTTCATTTATGCCTTCGAGAAACATCCTGTATATCTTCCTCTCGTGCAGCCTTTCTTCCGCGAAGTGGAAAAGGGAAGAATTATTGCGGTGACCAGCACTATCACCACGGCCGAATGCCTGGTCCAGCCATTCAGGGCCAGGGCCATAGAATTGGCTGCCCGCTATAAGACCCTTTTTCGCGATTTTCCCCATCTATCGGTCATCCCGGTAACGGAAGAAATTGCCGAAAAGGCTGCCTGGCTGCGGGCGCAGTACCAGATGAAAACCCCCGATGCCATTCAATTGGCCACTGCCTTAGTATCCGGCTCCCATATCTTCTTGACCAACGATGAGAACCTGCCCAAACTTGAAGAAATCCAGATTCAGGTTTTAAAGCATTTTTTGCCCTAAACCGAAGGCTCCGCCTGAGCCACGAACCGGGTCCGCTCCACCGACAGCCTCTTCGACCTTATCCCCGCGATCCAGAGAATCGCCCCAGGTTATTTCCATTAGAACTTTTGCCAGCCACGGCCATATTGTATTTTTAATGATTCGCCGCCCCCATAGCGCCGGTTCATTTTTCAGGCTTTTCTTTTTCACCCGATCTTCATCCACCCCATGGGAAGGAACTCATCCTTGCTTTTCTTCCAGATCCGCCGCGACTTTTGGGGTTTGGGGTCAGGCACTGGTAATAAGGTATCCTATCTTCCTCCTCCTAAGGCGAAAACAGCACGCGTGTGCATGCGAGGTCTTTAATCTTGATATTCTTTGATTCCCCCCGAATTCAGATTCTCAAACGACAATAATATTTGAATCGATGAGGTTAATTTGGATGCCTCTTTTTTACCTTAGCCATATAGGGGCTGTGCTGCTCTTTCAGATGAAAGCCAATCCACTTCTTGGAAGGTTCGGGTTTCTTCATCAATTGGCGAATGGCATCAAAAACCACTTTGAGCTGGGAATCGTATTTCTTCTCCAATTCATTCAATCTGCGCTCCAGGTTCGCATTGGTCGACAGCATTTGCCGGAGCCGCACAAAAGCCCTCATAATCTCGATATTAACCGAAACAGCGCGATTGCTTCGCAAAACACTCGAAAGCATTGCCACGCCCTGCTCGGTGAACGCCCGAGGAAGCTTTCGTGTGCCGCCCCAAGTTGATCTTCCAAAATGGAACATCAACTTGGTAAATTCTTCTTCTGTCAGTTGAAACATAAAATCTTCGGGAAACCGGCCAAGGTTTCGGCTGACCGCTTTGTTAAGATTACCAGTGGAAACCTGGTAAAGAATTGCCAAGTCCTTATTCAGAATCACTTTCTGTCCACGAATCAGTAAAATCGACCTTTCAATCCGCTCAACAGGAATTAGAGAGGCGCCTTTTGTCATTTTTTCCTTCTTGTTTTTTTGACTGTGCGGGATCCGGGGTCGGATCTTTCATTTTGACAATTTGGTCTCCACCCATGGTTCTCAAATCCAATTTATACCGCCCTAATTTCCTTCATTAATTCCATAGATACGGCGCTCGTTGAATATTGAGCCAAATTTTTAGATAAATCCTTGCGAACCATTTCCTTCAGCTTCTCCGGCTCTAAGACAACGGCCTCTAGCCCAAAACTTAGGATCCAGCGCTTGATCTCGTCAAGCCCCGCGACTCGGAAGGTCATCTCCAGGCCGCCGTTGGGGAGCTTGGTGATCTTCTGGCTTTCGTGCCAGACTTTTTCTCCTACCCACCGAGGCCACTCAGGAGAGATTCTGACCTTTACCGTGTAAAGCTCATCATGCATCACCTTGAAGCTGTGGCGCATAAAGTCATCCCGGCTAAAATCCCTGGGAAAGATAAACCACTCATCTGTAATATTTAGCATTTTAATCCGGTCTTGGGGATATCTTCACTTCGCATACAACCCCTCTTTGGCAAAAAACAAAAAAACCCCATCTCTTCGTCGGAAAGCGGGTCTATCCGAACTTCCAAGCCATGCAACCTCCCGGCTACCTCACTCGGGTAACGGCTAAGGGTTGATGGATAAGAACGGGAATGCCGATTTGCAGGTTTAGGTGGATTATATGAATTTGGAAAAGCAATATCAGGGTATTTTAAAAGACAATTTCCCTTTCTTCGGATATTTTTCTGCTGATCTTTAGATTTGAAAAATCCTCCTCATAATGGCATTATGAAAGGGATCGGAAAGTTGAAACCAAACCCGAGGGAGGATCAGGGGAACCTAAATCGCATGCATGTTGAATACATAAAGAGAATATCAAATCTTTACGCCAGGCTTGGATATTCGCCTTATACTTGGGTGCGGAACGAAGACACCCCTCCCTGGCAACCGTTAAAGAAACCGCTCAATAAATGCCGCGTTGCTGTCTCAGCATCAGGGGGGATTTATAAGGCCGGTCAGCTGGCCTTTCATTACAAAGATGATGATTCCTACCGAGCAATCCCGAAAGATGTAAATATAAAGGACCTACGGATCACTCATTTTGCTTATGATATGACCGATGCCCGGCATGACCCCAATTGTGTTTTTCCGATTGAACCATTGCAGCGTATGGAGAAAGAAGGATTTATAGGAAAACTGGCCCCGTTCCAATATACGTTCATGGGGGGGATTTACTCATCGAGAAAAGTCAGGGAGAATCTGGCCCCTGCGATTATTGACAAACTGCTCAAAGACGAAGTAGATGCTCTCCTTTTAGTTCCGGTCTGACCCGTATGTCACCAGTCCGTGGGACTGATTGCTCGGCAGGCAGAAGCTGTGGGGATCTCCACCGTATGTATGAGCAGCGCCCTGGATATTACCCAATCGGTTAACCCTCCTCGCGCTGTCTTTCTCGATTTTCCACTGGGGCATACCACTGGGAAGGCAAACGAACCAGATTTGCAATACTCGATTGTCCATGATGCCTTGATTGCCCTGGGGGAGATGAAGAGTCCGGGAAGTATTAAGATCCTCCCTTATCGGTGGAGTGAAGACGAATCCTGGGAGAACACTCATTCGAAAGACGCTCGTTTGCCGAGGACATCGGAACCTCAGTACCAATTCGAGGAGGATCGAATATTATACGAAGCGAGTAAAAAATGAATTTCGCTTTTTTCCCTACCTGAAGATAGGATTTGATTTCATTCGGCAGGATGGTGGAAAGGACGTTTCGTTGCAGCAGGTGAGAAATAGGCCCCAAAAATATCCAAGGATGAGGACAAGCCAAAGGTAATCGCAAATTTTCCCGCTTGCTTCCCTTCACCCTTTCTACTATACTCCTCCTATTCAGCTTTTTATCCCATACCAACAGGAGGAAACAATGGCTAAGAAACCCATGACCAAATCCCAGATCGTATCCCATTTTGCAGAGAAATTTGAGCTCACTAAAAAGACCGCCTCTGGGATTATTGACGAGGTGGCAGCACTGGCATTCTCCGAGACCAAGAAAGCGGGGTCATTTACCCTTCCTGGAATCGGGAAACTTGTCCTGGTCAAAAGGAAGGCCCGCATGGGTCGCAATCCCGCTACCGGTGCAACGATTAAGATTCCCGCCAAGACCGTGGTGAAGATGAGAGTAGCGAAAGCCTGCAAGGAAGCGATTGTCCCGGGGAAGAAGTAGGGAGATAAACTATGAAAAACGTAGAAATGTCTACTGAAGGGAACATCCTTACAATTAAGGTCGATCTATCGAAGGAATTTGGCCCATCTGCTTCTGGCAAGACAATCATTATTGCTTCAACTGAGGGTAATGTGACCATTCCGGGGC
>JAOUFX010000257.1 GCA_029857975.1 Deltaproteobacteria bacterium
ACCCCCGAGAGCGGAGGCCACGACCCCGAGAGAGAATTGGTAACGGCCCACGGGGAGGACTGACCAGACATAATCATTACCGAAGAGGCTGTCCGCGGTGTGTTTCATGTGCAGCAGGTTTTCGACGCTCGGTTGAATAGCACCCAGGATTCCCATGATGAGCTGGAGAAAAAAGGGTTTATCAAGGAAACCCCGATCGGCCATGTGGGCGGCGTTGTAAATATGGCCTACATCGTAGCATTCCATCTCCGGTTTCGTCCCGTGATCTCGAAAGGTCTTCATAAAAACCTCTAAGGATTTAAAGGTATTGGCAAAAATGAATTCTCGCGTCATCTCCAAGTATTTCGGTTCCCATTCGAATTTAAATTTGGAATAACGCTCCAGGAGAGGAAAGAGGCCGAAATTGAAAGAGCCCATGTTACAGCTGGCCAGTTCCGGTTCCAGTTGGGCGACCACCCTTACCCGCTCCTCAGGGGTCATCCCCAGACCGCCTCCGGTGGTTGGGCATTGGATTACGTTAGAACGCCTGTGAATCTCTCCGCAGATTTCCTTGAACAAACCAATGTCGGAACTCGGCTGCCCTGTCTTGGGATCGCGGGCATGGAGGTGCACAGTCGCGGCGCCTGCGGTCCCCGCCTTGACCGCTTCATCGGCGATTTGCTGAGGAGTTATCGGAAGGTACTCTGACATTGTAGGAATGTGGATGGAACCCGTAACAGCGCAGTTAATGAACAGCTTGCCTTGCTTCATGGCCATGATCGTACTCCTTTCATTTGATGATCAATAAGGCAGCAAAGAATGGTTTTTCTCCCAGTTGGGAAATGAGCGGATCGAGATAAACCTAAAAAAGGCGATTCACCATAGAAGGCACAGAGGAAAATTATTCTCTACGATCTCTGTGGTGTAAAAAAATTGCTCAATTTAAGATAAAGTTAAATGCAAAAATCCATGTTTGCCCGTCTTAAAACCAAGGAGGTGTTAGGACTACGATGACTTCAATGGATTCATCTCCGGTGCCGCGCCAGGCGTGGGGAAGATGAGCCGGATGATAAATGCTATCCCCCGCCCTTAGTTGATGCATTTTCTCACCAACCCGGTATTCCAGATTTCCTTTTAAAATCAAACAACATTTTTCACCCGGAGGGTCGATTATGGGTTCATTGCCGGAAGATTCGCCCGGGGTCAGGCGCAGGAAAAGGACCTCAATTTGCCGGTTCAAATCTGGCGTGATGAGTTCATAGGATACCCTGGATCCAGGAAGAGACAGGGTCTTGCGGCGATCTCCGCGAACAACCTTAACATCCTCGATGCATGAGGATTCATTTATTCTTTGAGCCCCCAGGGAAGGAAAATGCCCCATGTTGTTATGGACTTTTGTTCCGTTGGTGAAGAGATTCACCACGCTGATTCCAAAGTGGAGAGCAATTTTTTTAAGGGAGCTGACCGAAGGTTGAGCCAAGCCTCTTTCTACCTGGCTGAGGAAGCTTTTGGAAAGTCCTGTTTTTTGGGAGAGTTTTTCGAGAGTTAATTTGCGGATGCGCCGCTCCTCCCGAATTCTCTCCCCCAGATTTTCCATGTCCATGAGAATGACCTTTCCCTTAAAGGAAAAACTTGGCACTTCTCATTCGGCACAGGTTTTACGATTGCGAACGCAGAATTTAATGCAAAAACAGAGTAAAGATACTTTTCAATTAAAGAGAATTCAGCCCTGCCGAGGCGGGATGAAAGAAATCCATTTTTTTAAACTATAATTGAAATTTCTTATAAAGTTAGCCCTTTTTTTTCAGTATGTCAAGAAAAAATTTAATATATATTAAAATGTTGTAAATAAGTACTGCCTTGTGATAAATTAATGCCGCCTTATCTGTCGGCATAACAGGATTAAGAGAGCAGATCCTCATTCCTATTTTTGTTCTCGGTGTTCTTTGCGGTTTAAAAGAATCCCTCAGTTGAGGAAGGAAAAACTATGGACGGAAGCCTAAAAAATTTCTTCGAGCCCCAAAGCGTGGTGGTAATCGGAGCATCGGCTGTTCCCCACAAACCCGGCAATGACGTGATTCGCAATATCGTGGCCAACGGTTATGCCGGAAAGCTTTACCTGGTCAACCCCAAGGGGGGGGAGATCGCGGGTATAAAAGTTGAGCGCTCGATTCAGGACCTTCCGGAGGGGATTGAACTGGCAGTCATTATCCTTCCGGCTGGCGCCAACCCCCAGGCCATTCGCGAATGTGCAGCCAAAGGGATCCAGGCGGTCGTCCTTGCCGCCGGTGGCTTTTCAGAAGTGGATGATAAAGGGGAAAAGTTGCAGGAAGATCTTGTCAAGGCCATTGGCGAAACCGGCGTTCGGGTCCTGGGACCCAACACTTCCGGTCACACCTCCACTCCGCACAATTTCACTTCGAGCTTTTTCCCTCTCGGTAAGATTCCGCGGGGGAATATTTCCTACATCGCCCAGACCGGAAACTTTGCTACCCACACCATGCGCTATATCGCCACGACAGAAAACTTTGGCGTGGCCCGGGTTATAGGGTTGGGAAACAAGGTGGACATGGAGGAGAGCGAAGTGCTGAAATACCTGGCCAGTGACCCGGAAACAAAAGCCGTCTTTATCTACTTGGAAAGTTTTAAAAACCCCAGGCGTTTCCTGGAAACCGCCAGTGGGGTAACCCGGAGAAAGCCCGTAATTCTCCTCAAGGGAGGGCGTACAGCGGAGGGAGCAAAAGCAGCAGTGGCCCATACCGCTGCTATGGCCGCAGAAGATCGAATCGTGGATGGGGCCCTGAAGCAGTCCGGTATCGTCCGCATTCATAAATACTCCCACCTATTCCAGGCCGCCAAAGCCCTGGCTCTTATGCCTCTGCCTCAAGGCAACAGAGTTAGCTTTTTGGCTCCTTCCGGGGCTATGCTTGTGGTTCTCACGGACCTTTGCCTGTCTCTGAACCTGAAAGTCCCTGATTTCGAAGAGCCCACTCGCCAGTTCCTGCAGGATATCAGCCCATCCATTATTCGGATGCGCAACCCGGTCGACATCTGGTTTGCAGCGGGAACACACGGAGTGGAGTTCGCCTACCGGGAAGGAACGGAGGCAGCCCTGAAGGATTCCAATATCGACGCCGTTATACCCATCCTATTGCTTACGGATGATACGGGTGTACCCCCTCTCGATTTTATTGTGGACCTGGCCGCTAAATATCCGCAAAAACCGATTTATGTTACTTTCACCGGTGAAAAGAAGCATATGGAAGCGGCCAAGGCCTTTCTCGAACCCCGAGGAGTCCCTACTTTTCAACTTATCGAGGAACCTTTCGAGATTCTCTCCATCCTGGCCCGCTGCCGGCAGGCTATGGAGCGCCCTTGAAAAGAAATAAAAACTTGCTTTAATTTTTTCTTTTTGATATCTTTCCAATAATTCAATAGGAGTTAAAATCAATAAAAGGAGGAAATCATGAAAAAAATCCAATTCGTACTCGCAGGTGTTGCGTTGTTCGTCTTAGCTTTTTCAGCCGGTGCTTTTGCCCAGAAGTTAGACTTGAAGCTGATGACCGGGCCCATGGGCGGGTCCTGGTATCCGCTGGGAGGGGCTATCTCTGATGCCATGCAGAAAGACATCCCCGGCCTTACCGTCGCTGTAGCTCCCGGGGGGGGCGTTGGCAACGTGGAAGCCATAGAATTTGGCAAATGCGAGATTGGCTTTTCCAATTCCAGCTCGGCAATAGATGGCGTCCACGGCCGAATCCCTTTCAAACAAAAAATGAAAAACATGCGGCAGCTGGCCAACCTCTACCCTCAGTTTTTCCAGATGGCCGTTTTAGAAAAATCGGGGATCAAAACCGTGGCCGACCTAAAGGGCAAGGTTATCGGCCCTGGCCCCAAAGGTTTTACCGGTGAGTTTGCTGCCCGCCAGGTTCTGCAGGTCTATGGACTCACTTACAAAGACATGAAAAAAGTCCAGCATGTGGGTTATAACGATACCGTGGCCCTGATGAAGGATGGTCATTGCGACGCCTTCCTGCTTTGCACTACGGTTCCGGCCTCGGCAATCATGGACCTGGCTTCCACCCGTCAAATTCGTCTCTTAGATTTGCCGGACGACAAGATCAAGGCTATCCAGAAGCTGAACGCCGGATACGTTCCGCGGTTTATTGCCAAAGGAACATACCAGGGGGTAGATTATGATGTTCATGGGTTTGGATTCTTCACCCATATTATCGTCAGCTCCAAACTTCCGGATGACCTGGTCTATAAAATGGCTAAAACGATGGTAACCAGCCTTCCTCGCTTCGGGAATGTGGTCAAGTCAATGAAAGGATTAACCGCCGAGGACCTGGCCGTGGACATTGGCGTTCCCTTCCATCCCGGAGCACTTAAATATTTCAAAGAAGTTGGGGCTATCAAATAAGATTAGCCGGATATTTATTCTCTGATCGAGGGCAGGATTTTACCAATCCTGCCCTTATTGCATCCATGGGTATGTCTCGGAAAAGATCCTATAACCTGCCGGGGGGATGAATGTCATGAATGCCAAGCTAATAGGGTTGCTGGCCAAGATTACCGCGGGCATTGCCATGGCGATGTCCGTCTATCATCTTTATACGGGCGCATTTGGATCTCCGGAGGCTCTACTTCATCGATCCATCCATCTCCTGTTTGCCCTCACCTTAACTTTTTTGGTTTACCCCTTTTCCAAAATTCGGCCGCGGCGATGGTTGGATTTCATTATGATAGGGCTTTCGTCGGCCAGCATCCTATACCTCTTTTGGAATTATGACTACTTCGTCACCCGATATCCTTACGTCCATCCGCTCAGCAAAGCGGACCTGATTTTAGGGATCATTCTGGTTGTATTGCTCCTGGAGGCGGCCCGGAGATGCATCGGCCTGGCCATGCCTTTTACGGCTATCTTCTTTATCCTTTATGCCTATGCGGGTCCCTACCTCCCGGGCATATTGCGCCATGCCGGTTCCGATACCGAAGCCATCGTCGATCAACTCTACATGACTACCGAGGGGATTTTTGGCATCCCCCTGGGGGTTTCGGCCACCTACGTTATTCTTTTCGTCATCTTTGGAACCTTCTTGGAAAAGTCCGGCGGAGGGCAGTTCTTCATGGATCTGGCCATGGCGACCACCGGTAAGACGCGAGGCGGTCCGGGAAAAATCGCCGTCGTTTCCAGCAGTCTCTTCGGGACCATCTCGGGAAGCGCCGTGGCCAACGTGATGGTTACCGGGCAATTTACCATACCCATGATGAAGCGGACCGGATTCCAGCCTCATTTTGCTGGAGCCGTGGAAGCCACGGCTTCGACGGGCGGACAGATTATGCCGCCGGTAATGGGCGCAGCCGCCTTCGTCATGGCCGAATTCACCGATATTCCTTACCTAACAGTTTGCAAGCACGCCCTCATTCCTGCTCTCCTTTATTACGTTTCTTTATTCATGGCTATCCATTTTGAAGCCATTCGGACTAACCTGAAAGGGATGGCCGAGGATGCCCCCCGCCTGGCCGCAGTTCTGATTGGGGAAGGTCATCTCCTCCTTCCCGTAGCAGTTATTGTCTACATGATG
>JAOUFX010000258.1 GCA_029857975.1 Deltaproteobacteria bacterium
CGTGCCCACCGAGTAAATGCCTTCCGGGATTGGATTGTCATCCGTAGCCAACTTTTGAGTGGCCAGAAAAATCATTCGATCTTTCGCCAAGGCTTCATCAACTGCCTTAATTGAGGTCTCCCGCCCCACGAAAAGCGGCAGGATCATATAAGGAAAAATTACCGTATCGCGAACCGGTAATAACGGTAAGGTTTCTGGAATTTTAATTTGCTCTTCTTCGGGAAGATTTCCCATTGTTTCCCCTCCAAGGCGGTGCAAAAAAATTTAGTGGCCCTTCAGGTTTAGCTTCTTTCCCAGGACACAATTTTTAATCTTATGGATAATTATAATACTTCTCCCCCCTATAGTCAACGAATAAGGGGAGCGAAGAATCGCTCGATTGCCTCCCGGTCATGTACTACAGGGCATGGAGGGAGACTTTTTATAAAGGCTTTTCCATAGCTCCTGGTTAATAGACGAGGGTCAAGGACGGCTAATAAACCATGATCTTGGCGTGTCCGGATCAGCCGCCCCAAACCTTGTTTAAGGAGAATAATCGCTGAGGGTACTTGATAATCCCAGAATGGGCTTCCGCCGGAAGAAGCAATTCTTTCCAGCCTGGCTTCCATGAGGGGTTCATTAGGCCAGGAGAAGGGCAGCCGATCCACGATCACACAGCTCAAAGCCTCCCCTTGAATGTCCACCCCCTCCCAAAAACTGGCCGTGGCAAAGAGAACAGAATTCACGTCTTCTTTGAAGGTCTGGATTAAAGCCGATTTGGGTCGCTCTCCCTGCAAAAAACAGGTAAAAGGAAGTTGCCCTTTTAACAACCTGTACGCTTCTTCCATGTTTTTAACACTCGTGAATAAGAGAAACGCCCTTCCCTGCGTTTTTTCAAGGATCTGTCGGATTTCCTCAACCGCTTGCTGTAGAAACGATTGATGGTTGGGATCGGGTAAATGGGAAGGTAAATAAAGCAGGGCCTGTTGCTGCATATCAAAAGAAGAATCCAACATCAGCTCTTCCGTCACATCTTCCCAGGTGTCAACCAAACCCACACGCTTTTTAAAAAAGCGGAAGGTTCCTTGCGCTGAAACCGTTGCCGAAGTGAAGATAATTGTTTTCACCTGATTGTAAAGCTGTTCCTGAAGTTCTGGGGATACGTCGATGGGGGAAGCATGGAGGAATACACCTCTCCCTCTCACCTCGCACCAATAAACCAGACGCTTCTCGGAAAGATCCAAAATGGCCTGCAATTCCCTTTTTAACTCTTCAGCCCTCCGGCTTAAGGCCCGCATCCCTTCCGCAGGTTCTTTCATTCCTCCGATGTGAGCATTGATGGAAGTTAATCCTTCCATTAATTTTAGAGCCGGATCCTTATTTTTTTTAAGATGATTTTCCTTTAAGCGGTAGCGGGATTCACCGCCGCGGAAAAGGGCAAAAAAATGTTCCTGGCTTTCGGAGATAAGGCTGGAAATTCTATTCAAAGCCTCATTTTTCAGTTTGGAGGCAGTTACTTCCCGGCGGACATCTCTGGCCAACTCTTCGCAGCGGAAATTGCTTACGGCTGATCCGAAATATTGGGTGGCTACCTCTTCCAGTTGGTGAGCCTCATCGAAAATTACTGCTTCGTAACGGGGCAATACCTCTCCATACCCTTTCCAGCGGACGGCCAGGTCGGCAAAAAATAAGTGATGGTTGACGATTACCACATCAGACCCCGCTGCTTCCTGCCTCATACGGGTGATAAAACAGCGGTCAAAGAATTCGCAGCCCTGTCCGAGACAGGTTTCGCTCAACGCGCAAACTTCCTTCCATAATTCCAGGTCTTCCGGAAGCTCCGCCAATTCGGCCCGGTCGCCGGTTTTGGTTCGACTGGCCCAGTTTTTCAAAGAATGAAAGTAAGCGATCTCCTCTAAAGCTTTCAACATGGGCTGGCGGGAAAAAAGGCGGAATCTTCGCCGGCAAAGATAATTCCCTCTCCCTTTCATGAAGGAAGCTTTAAATAAAAAACCTAATTTTCTCTGGATAAATGGGATGTCGCGAAAGTACAGTTGCTCCTGGAGGGTTTTGGTCCCGGTAGAGATGATAACTTTCTTGCCGCTCAAAACAGCTGGAATGAGATAGGCAAGGGTTTTCCCTGTTCCGGTTCCGGCTTCAACGATTAAAGAGCGCTCCTGGGCAAAGGCCCGGTTTACAGCCAGGGCCATCTGCCCCTGTTCCGGGCGATATTCATACGAACTCATTTTTTGAGCTAAAATTCCCGCCGGACCAAAAATTTTATCAATCAAGCGTTTGACTTTCTTTGGAAGGCATTCATCGTGAAGGAGTACATGACGTAGCACTCCACGGCAAAGGGTGGAAAGCCTAAATAGCCTAAAAGCGGCATCTCAAAAATCTTCACATGATCCAAGATAGGAACGGTGTAATGCCACTTGGCCTCGGCCCAATAGTTCCAAAATTCCCAGAGTAGGCCGCAAATTAAACCGGAGAGAAGCAGGCTATAAAGGGTCCGTGGATTTCCCCGCTCCAGATCCCCGAATAATGACTTCCTTCCCATCCAATAATTGAGTGGATCCAATAAAAAAATAAAACCCAGCCAAACAGGGGCAGCTAAATATTTGGCAATCTCCGCAGAAGAAATTAAAGGAACTATTAAAGAAAAGGTACCAAAGATAAAAGAAGAATAAAGATGTTTTCTTTTTATTTTTAACGGCTTAATTCTACCCTGGTAAAGTTGTCCCCAACTTTCCAGAGCTTCGGCGGTGATAAGTATAGCGGGCCATATTGTGGCAAAGGCCCAGGCGTAGCCTATCCAGCGTAAAAGGAGGTCTTCTGGCAGGCCTACGTAATGCCAGTTTTGAATGTAAAGGTTGTAGAACTCGAAGATCAACCAAAATCCCACCGACAAAGGAAGTATGAGGGCAAATTCTCCAGGGCGAGTGAGTATGAGGGATTTTCCTTTATTTCTATAAACTAAACTATCAATAAAAAAGATATAACCGCTCCAGACCAAAGGAGTAAAATAAATTTTCACAAAGGAAACATCGGCAAATAACAGAATTTCCGAGATTCCGATAATGCTAAGGCCAACCCAGCCGTGAAATTTCAGCTTCCTATTATCAGGCATTTCTTTTATATTCTAACCCGGCATAGCCGGAACAAAAAAGGTAATTTGAAAAATCCGAATATCGAAATCCGAAACAAAAACGATGTCTTGGATGTGGATTATTGGAATTGTTTCGAAATTCGAAACTCGAAACTTTTCCCCTTGGACCCTTGAACCCTCGACCCCTTAAACCCTATCCTTTCCAGGGGAGGCATAACAATACAAACATCCGTGTTTACACTGAAGAGAATACCAGCCAATGTCTATGCTATGGGTGCACCCACAGAGTTCCCGCTGCCCCTTGGCTTTTTCTCTTGAACAGGTCAATCCATCGGGGTGAATTTTGCTCAAAAATTCACCATCGATACAGCGTGAAATTGGAAACCTTTCCATGGAGCAAAAATGGATGTTCATTCCATGCCTTTGGGCAAAACCGGCCAATTGCCGAGCTTGGTTAATCCTTTCATGATGAATCTGAGGAATGAGGCGCCAGCCTTTTTGCCCCAATCGGGTCACTACTTTTTTATAAGGCGAAACCCAACTCATTCGGCAGATCTTAATTCCGAAGGGAGCAATGGCCTCGGCTAATACTGGGAACAGATCAAAATTGCTGTATATTTTTCCATTCCTTTCCACTTTTAAAATGGGGTCAAACCTCCAGGAAATACGCAGGGCCCCCCCCACAAGGTCAGTTAGGGGCCCAATCATCCTGACAGTTTCTTTCCAAGGGGGGATCTTAGGTTCAAATTCCCCTCCACCCATACCCGTAATGGTAAGGTGGACGTAAATCTGCCGATATTCTTTAAGAACTTTCTTTAACTCCCCTTCCATGACTATATTTTGGGGATTTTTGGTCCACACAACTATGGAGTGCACATCTTGGGGCGGATACTCCCTGAGACGTTCTACCATCACCGCGGGGAAACATCCCACCAGATCAGTCCTGCGACTGGCCGATATGACAAGGAGATCTTTCCTACCCATGTATTTTGCCAAGTTGGTCCATCATACGGTTTCCCAGAGTGTTCGTCAATGCATTTGCTCTGCTTGCCCCCTCCACTTTTCAATAGGTTGATGAATTTACTTTGGTTAACGGAGCCCGGACGGGAGGGTGATGAAAGAGGGAGCACCGGCGGGAAAAAGATCTGTTGCGGACCCGTGCTTGCCCTCCGCCAAGGAAGGCGGGATCGAAGGAAGGGAGGGCATTCGCGGTGGCAGTTCCGCCCTGTCCATGGAAAGGACTACCGCCTTGTGCTCCCGAGAGATTCACCCTCCCGTCCGGGCCGGGCAGTCTCTTCCCCGACCCGGCGGGGCAACAAGGGTCAGAGCATACAGCGCGACTTAATTCCTAATTTGGTCAGTCGATGGTTATTAGAAATTTTGGGTAATTCTGGAAAGTAAGCGGGGACTTAGGCTCGGTTCTTACCGAATAATTAATTTTCGGGTGGCTCCGCGATACCATATTTGTCCATCTTATATTTTAGAATTCTTCGGCTGATACCCAAAAGGTCTGCAGCTCGGGTCTGCACAAAATTACTCTTTTTTAGCGCCTCCATGATAATATCCCTCTCGAATTCCCTCTCGGCATCTTCGAAAGAAATTCTCCCGTCTAACACCCCCAGTTTGATCAATTCCACCCGAGATTCGGTCTTCAAGGAAGAGGGAATGTCGTCGGGGTTTATTGTATCCGAAGTGGTAAGCACTACGATCCGCTCGATGATATTTTCTAATTCGCGAACATTCCCCGGCCAATCATAAGCGATCAGGATATCCATAGCTTCGGGTGAAATTTTCTTTTTCCCGACCCCAGCGTGTTTATCCAAAAAGTGCTTGGCCAGCAGAAGAATATCTTCTTTTCTCTTGCGCAAGGGTGGGATCGTTAAAGGGACCACGTTAATGCGGTAGAAAAGATCCGAACGGAAAACTCCCCGCGCCATTAGCTCTTCCAGATTCTTGTTGGTGGCCGAGATCAGGCGCACATCCACACTAATGGTCTTCCCCCCTCCCACCCGGACAAAGTCCCTTTCCTGTAAAGCGCGAAGGATTTTGGCCTGAGTGGGCAAGCTCAGTTCAGAAATTTCATCCAGAAAAAGGGTTCCTTGATCGGCCAGTTCAAAATGCCCAATTCGCCGAGTCTGGGCATCCGTGAAAGCGCCTTTTTCGTGCCCGAAAAGTTCGCTCTCAATCAGGGTCTCGGGGATGGCCGCACAATTTACCGCCACGAAAGGCTTATTCTTGCGGTGGCTGTTGTAGTGGATGGCTCGAGCAACTAACTCTTTCCCCGTTCCGCTTTCCCCGTGAATTAAAACCGTGGAGTTTTTTTCGGCGATTTGCCCGATCGTAGCATAAATTTCCCGCATTTCTTTCGACTTGCCGATGATATTATCAAAATGGTAGCGCTCTTCCACTTCTCCCTGCAGCCTCCGGTTCTCCATCCTGAGGTCGCTACTCTCTATGGCCTT
>JAOUFX010000259.1 GCA_029857975.1 Deltaproteobacteria bacterium
GGTCGTCTTGGCTTTTTCCACCACGGCCTTGTACAAATAGATGGCATCATAGGTATATCCCGTAGGATACCCTGGCTGCAGTTTGAATTCGGCTACGTACTTGTCAAAGAAAGGGATCGTCTTGGGGGTTAAAGGAGCACGGGGCGTATAGACGACGACCGCCTCACTAACCGCTTTGCCCCCACAATCCTTCCAGTAGCGATCGGTTACCCCGGTACCGGAGACCCCTCCGATCATCGCGCCCTTCAAATCATACCACTGCTTGATGTAAATGGCTCCGTCCACATGGGCTGAGATCTCATAGATGAAATCTGCCTTGGCATTGATGATTTTGGTGAAGATGGGGGTAAAATCTTTGGTCTCGGTGTCAAAGAATTCCGAGTAAACGATCTCCAGTCCCTTTTCTTTGAAAAAGGTTTCGGCGTCTTTCACCATGCCCCGGGTCCATAGGGCATTTTCCGCCATGATGGCCATTCTTTTCGCGTTGAACTTTTTAACGGGCAGGTTGTACATGAACTCGTGAGACGCGGTTGAAAGGTCCCCCGATAGATGCATGATCCGGAACCAGTACTTGTATTTTTTAGGATCCGACTTTAAGAGATCCGACAGGGCTTCCGAAGCGGCGCCCGTAGGGATGAATAATTTTTTATACCGGGCCATCTGATCCATGACCGCTTTGGCCACGCCCGAGGAACAGGTTCCAAAAACGACTTCGCATTTGTCTTCCAGGACGAATTTCTTGAAGGCCATAACTCCTTTTTCGGGCTTATACTCGGTATTCCCCAAAAATAGTTCCACCTTCTGGCCCATGATTCCGCCCTGAGCATTGATTTCCGCTACGGCCATTTTAGCCGCATTCAATTGGTCCTCCCCCGAAGGGGTTTTAAAAGGGGCGAGAACCCCGATTTTGATAGTCTTGGCCATGGCCAAGCCGGATGTAAGGAAAAAGCAAACGGCTAAAACGGTTCCGATTCCCACTGCCCATCGCTTCGTTTTCATTTGCCACCTCCTTTTTTGATATGGATAACCTCCCTGTTGGACTTCTCCCCAGGGGTTATCCTTACGCCATACCCAGGTAGGCCTTACGGATCGCAGGATCCCCCAGCAGATCTTTGGCCGGACCTTGTTTGATTAAGTGCCCTTCCTCCAGCACAAAGGCAAAGCGGGTCTGTTCCAGAGCCAGCCAGGCATTTTGTTCCACCAGAATCAAGGTTACGCCTTGTTGGTTGAGGGAATGCAGGACCTGAAAAATTGAGCCGATCACCAGAGGAGCCAGGCCGAAAGAAGGCTCATCGAGGGTCAAAAGTCGCGGGGCGGCCATGATCGATCGGCCGACGGCGAGCATCTGCTGCTCCCCGCCGGAAAGCGTTCCGGCCAGCTGTTTTTGCCTTTGTTCCAGAATCGGAAGATAGGCGAAAACCTGTTCTAAATCTCTGCGAACTCCATCCTTTTCTTTTCGTAAATAAGCGCCCATCAACAAGTTTTGCCTGACGGTCATACTGGGGAAAAGCATTCGACCTTCGGGGCAATGAATCACCCCTCGGTGAATCACTTCCCGGGGGTTCAGGGTGATCAATTCTTCCTTTTCCAGGAGAATTTTACCCTTGCCATGCACCAGACGGGAAACGGTTCGCAGAAAGGTCGTTTTCCCGGCCCCGTTACTGCCGATGACCGAAATGAAATCCCCTTGCTCGGCCCGCATTTGCACCCCATGGAGAACTTGGACCCGGTGATAAAAGGATTCCAGGTTAACGATTTCAAGCCAGGCCAATGTCCGGACTCCTCTCTCCCAAGTAGGCTTGAATGACCCGGGGATCCCGGATGATGGCCTCGGGAGTTCCTTCAGCGATTTTCTCGCCGAAATAAATCACCATCACTTTCTGAACCAGCTTCATCAATTCTCTTAATCGATGTTCGATGATAACGACGGTGAGGCCCTGCTGGTTTAAATCCAGGATCATGCGAGAAATTTTCTCTGTCTCTCTGGGGCTCAGCCCCGAAAAGGGTTCATCCAAAAGAAGAATGGCGGGATGGGTTGCCATGGCCCGGGAGATATCCAGAAGCCTGAGCTCACTGTGAGTGAGATTGTCCACATCTTCCCAAATTTTTTCGGCCAGCCCGATCTCGTCAAGAATTTTTACAATGTCCCCTTGGCGATCGTAGTTAGCGGCAGCGCGAGTCTTGGCCCGGTGACTGAAGGTGGGGACACTCACGGCTTCGATGACCTTCATGCCCGAATACGGCTTCACCAGCTGCCAGGTTCGGGTCAGCCCCAGGTTGACGATCTGATAAGGCCTTTTCCCCAGGATGTCCTGGCCGTGTAGCAGAACCAAACCCGAATTGGGCGGATAGAAACCGGAGAGAATGTTGAAGAGGGTCGTCTTCCCGGCTCCATTGGGCCCGATAATGCCCACCCTTTCACCGGCGCTGACGGTGAAATGAACATCCCGGAGGGCCTGGAGCCCCCCGAAAGCCTTGGATAGGTTCTTAACCTCCAGAAGAAGGGCCATGAGATTCCTCTTTACCTAAAAAGAAACGTTTCAACCATGGGGATTGTCTGACGAATTCCAGATTGACGAAACCCATAGGCGCCAGGTAGATAAAGACGATTAAGAGACCGGTATAGATGGCAATCCGGTAAACCTCCACGACTCGCAGGGCCTCGTTGAGGATGGATAGCAGAATGCCCCCCAAAAGAGGTCCCACAATCGTTCCCATCCCTCCGATCATAGCCAAAAGGACCACCAGCACCGAAAGGGACCCCGAAAGCATTACGGGGCCGATATGCATCTGAGCATGCGCGTACAGTCCGCCGCCGATCCCGGCGAGCAGACCGCTCAACGCAAAGGCTTCTACTTTGTAGTACGCCGTGTTGATACCCGAGGACTGCGCTACGTCTTCGTCGGCCCGAATGGCTTTCAGGATGGTGCCGTGTTTGGACCGGGAATAAAAGAGGAGCAAGAAGTATATCCCGATCATCACCCCCCAGGTCAGGTAAAAATCGGTCACCGGCCCGGAGGAAAGGCTTTGCAGGCCGGAAATCCCTTCTTCGCCGCCGGTAATCTTGTAGAGGATGAAAGCAAGTTTATAAAGGATGCCGGCAAAAGCCAGAGTGGCCATGGAAAAATAGGGACCCTTGAGACGGAGGGTTAGGTACCCAATCAAAACTCCGGCGACTCCGGCACCCAGGGCCGCCAGGGGGATGGAAAGAGCCGGCGGGAACGCCAAGAACGCGTTGCAAGCCCCGCTCACATAACCGGCCCCGCCGATGAAAAAAGCAAAACCGAAATTGACTTCGTGCGTGTAGCCGGTCAGGATATCCCAGCTCATGGCAAAGATGGCATAAATGACGGCCAACAGTAATATTTCCACGTGCAAGGTGTTGCCGCTGACGGCGGGATAGATTCCCAGTCCCGCCAGGATCATAAACCCTGCCGGAGGGTAGATAAAAAGACGGGAAAGAATTTTTCTCAGGCTCATGCTCCTGTCAGACCGATTTATATCCCATAATGCCCGACGGCTTGAATAGGAGGACGAAAACGATGACGGCCAGCGAGACCATCTCCGTAAGCTGTTCATCAATCAAAAAGGAAGTAAAAACCTCGGCGTAACCCAGCACGAACGAGGCGATGATGCTCCCCGCGAGGGAGCCCATTCCGCCTAAAATCGCTATGGCGAAGGCTTTGATTAAGGGGAACAGCCACATTTCCGGGACTACGGAGGAGACCGGTGCGATCAGACCACCGGCCAGAGCCGCCAGCCCAGCCGAAAGCCCTGAAGTCACGAGAGTCGCCTTTTCCACATTTACACCCATCAGGAGAGATCCCGTGCGGTGCTGGGAAACGGCATCGATACTCTGGCCCATTTTGGTCTTCTTCAAAAACAGCCAGAGCAGGGGTAAAATGATACCGGTAACGGGCAGAAAGAGGAGCTGGTGTTTAATGATTTTGACCCCCGAGATGGAAAGGAAACCTTCGACCAGACTGGGTACGGATGTTCCCGATACCCCGAAAAGAAGGGACATGATCTCACTGACGAAAAGGGCCAGAGCGAGGGTCATCACCATGGTATAAACGAGGGATTCGATCTTTTTCCGCAACAGTACGTGGTAAACCAAACAGGCAAACACCGCAACAGAGATGACCGCCAGAATCAAGGAGAAGACAAGTGTCCCGCTCTGCCCGGAGCGAAAGACCAGGCTGTAAAAGATAAAGGTGAAGTAGGCCCCCAGCATGTAAAAGGTCCCGTGGGCAAGGTTAAGAATCCCGCCGACGCTGAAGACCAGCACGAAGCCTACCGCAATGAGGGAATAGAGGGCACCCCGGACCAGACCGATAACCAGGATATCCATATGAAATGAATTTCTCCCTCAGGAATTAATACTTTGACCCAAGGCTCAGTTATGACCAAAGACCGAAACGGGGACTCAGGCTGATGCTTAGATCAAGGGCATCTCTCCGTCGAATATTCATCGGTTATTCGGCTGAATCCAACGATTCATCTTTTCTATGGAAGAATGCTCCAGGAAGACATTTGGCTTTTTGCCACAATTTTGGATCTTTGTCAATAAAAATCGTACGTTGTGCGTTGCGGGGTCTTCGGAGGGGGTACCGGGCACCTTTTATTTTCCAACCTTTCGAATTTTCTCAGGTGAAGGGATGATTCCTCGTCTCCTGCCTGATGGATGATGACGTTTTAAGAACTCGGGGGCTGCCGACGGCACGCTGGCTCGTCCACCGATTTCAGACTCCTCCGGTGCGGCCAAGTAGAACTCGCGATTGTTGCACCGAGCCACCACATGCATTGTCGCCCAACCCCCTGCCCTTAAACTTAATAAGATTTGCTAACCGCATTCAATAAAAACAGGGCCTTCTGTAATCAAAGGTGTCCGGTACCTACTCACAGGCGAGTTTTCACGGATCGTCGGGAAAATGGACGAACCTATTCGGAGCGCTGTGTTCAAAAATGTTAAAACTTTTCCTTTTCTCCGTTTTCTTTAAAAGGATAACTTCCAGATTACACTACTGATTTCATACATACCCCCTTTCCTTGAACAATGGCAGTCTGGCATAGCTTATGCAGAAAATAAAAAAGCCTTCTCAGGAATTGGATATACCCGCAGGCAACATTTTCAGCTCGACTAGTAAGGGGGTCAAATACTGGAGGGAAAGAAAGAGAGTGGGAAGAAATCTCCCGCCTGAGCAAGGGAAGAAAATGAAAGACTAAAGAAGAACCAATGCCTCTTCGATCCACCCAAACTTCATTTTTATTAGAACGCCTAAGAAGGAGTCAATGATGGATGTTGAAATTGAAGTAAATAGGTTGGTGAGTAACAATGATGAATGCCCTCACTGCAACGGAATAGGCAAGTTAAATGTACCCGGAGCTCCCGATTGTCCCCATTGTAAGGGGACGGGGGTGATGGAGCTGTTCCTGCACGGCTATCCCAAAAATGAAGCAAAGATAAGTGGTAAAAGTCAGAATTTGAAAAAATATTAAATAACCTGGACGTCCTTAGCCTTCGGGCCCTTCGGCGCAGCTTC
>JAOUFX010000260.1 GCA_029857975.1 Deltaproteobacteria bacterium
ATTTAATCAGGTCAAAGGTGATTCAGCTGCGGCGTTTATGGCCCGCGGTCAGCGCATTTTCGATAAAATCGAGGCTTTTGATAGGCCGGTTATCGCCGCCATCAATGGATTTGCTCTGGGAGGTGGGAATGAGCTGGCGATGTGCTGTGACATACGCATCGCCGCGGAAAATGCCATCTTCGGACAACCCGAAGTATCTCTGGGTATCATTCCAGGATATGGGGGAACCCAACGCCTGCCCCGCTTGATTGGAGCGGGCAAAGCGAAAGAAATCATTTTTGCCGACGAACGCATCAATGCCCAGGAGGCCCTGCGGATAGGATTGGTCCAAAAGGTCGTTCCCAAAGGCCAAGCAGTAGAGGAGGCCAAGAAACTACTTAAAAAAATAAATAATAAAGGTCCGGTGGCCATTAAAATGGCGAAAAAAGCGATCAACGAAGGCCTGGCCATGTCTTTGCGCGGAGGCCTGGACCTGGAAGCACAATGTCAAAGCGTTTGTTTTACTACTGAGGACAAAGACGAAGGAGCAAAAGCCTTTATCGAAAAAAGACCAGCAAATTTTAAGGGAAAATAGAAAAGACCGTGAGGCGTTAGGCGCAAAGCGTAAGGGGTATACGATAATTATCGCTTTCACGCCTAATGCTCTCGCATCTAACGGTTATTCTCGGAAAGGAGGAAAAAATGGAGATTAAAAAGATATGTGTGCTGGGCGCAGGATTGATGGGCTCGGGAATCGCCCAAGTAGCAGCCGAAGCGGGTTACGAAGTTACCATGCGGGACATCGAGGACCGTTTCGTCCAGGGAGGATTAAAAACCATTAGGAAAAATTACGAGCGGGCAATCGCCAAGGGAAAGATGACCCAAGAGCAGGTTGAGGGAATCCTTTCCAGGATCAAAGGGATGGTAGACCTGGCTGTTGCCGTTAAAAGCGCCGATGTGGTCATTGAAGCTATAGTAGAAAATATGGATCTTAAAAAACAAGTATATAAGGAACTGGATCAACTTTGCGCCAAGGAAGCGATTCTGGCTTCCAATACCTCGGGCCTTTCCATCACAGAAATTGCCTCGGCAACCAAACGTCCCGCGAAAGTTATCGGTATGCACTTTTTTAACCCCGTCCCCGTAATGAAGCTGGTGGAGATTATCAAGGGACAATCCACTGCGCAAGAGATCTTTGAAGTGATCAAGACTCTGGCAGAAAAGATGGGAAAAACCCCCATTACCGTGAATGAAGCCCCGGGTTTCGCGGTTAACCGGATTCTCGTGCCGATGATCAATGAAGCCATCTTCGTGTTACAGGAAGGGATTGCCTCGGCCGAAGACATTGACAAGGGTATGATGCTGGGGGCCAATCACCCCATCGGGCCCCTGGCGTTAGCGGATTTAGTAGGTTTGGATACTTTGTTGATGGTACAGGAGAACCTCTACGAAGAGTTGGGGGATTCCAAATATCGTCCTTGTCCCCTCTTACGGAAGATGGTTCGAGCTGGCCATTTCGGACGGAAAACGGGTAAAGGTTTCTACGACTACTCCAAGTGAACAACGCGGTGAGCGATGAAGAAAAATTGGCCCAGGAAGCCCTCCTTCGAGTCCGGCGCTGGTTGGAAAAAAGGAAAACTGCCAGCCGGAAAATTATTAGTCCCAGGCTGGCCGTAAAATTCTGTGGAGGGTGCAACCCTTCTTTTGACCGGGGGGCAGTGGTTCAGATTCTCCGCCGGGATTTACCGAATATTCGTTGGATGCCATGGGATGAAGAAGCTGATCTGCTGCTCATTATCAACGGCTGTTTCAGCGGTTGCGCTGCCAGATCGGAGGTGCAGGAAAAGGCCCTTGAAAATTTGATCATCCGCAATCATTCAGTTTCCACCATAAAGAAGAGGGGGGAAAATTGAGGAAAGCCGCCCAGGGCTCAGAGCGGATCGTAAAGTTTTTTTTAATTGGGAGGTGAAATGGAGCGGAAGGTAAGAATTTTAATTGCTAAACCCGGGCTTGACGGCCATGACCGCGGAGCTAAGGTGGTAGCCCGGGCTTTACGGGATGGAGGGTTTGAGGTTGTCTACACCGGCCTCCACCAGACTCCGGAGCAGATTGTCAGTGCTGCCATCCAGGAGGACGTAGACGGCATAGGGATAAGTGTCCTTTCCGGCGCCCATAGATACCTTTTTCCACGGATTATTGAGCTCCTGAAAGAAAAACGGGCGGAAGATATCAAAATCTTTGGAGGGGGCATCGTTCCCAATGAAGACATTCCCCAATTGCAGGGACAGGGGGTTCAAGCCATCTTTACGCCTGGAACTTCAACCGAAGATATTATTCTCTGGGTTAAACAAAATATCAAACCGAAAGTTTAAAGCGATCACTACCTTTTTACAGATGCTTATAAATTGTGCTTCTTGTAAAAATCACTTACTCCATCATTCCGGCGAAAGCCGAAATCCAGAATTGCTTGAAAATCCTGGATTTCGGGTCGCGCTTTGCCCTGTGCGCCATGCGGTGCAGGGCTTCGCTTATCCGGAATGACAGTTTCCTCTGGAAGGGGAAAAATTTGAAAAAAATTATTGGCGTAGGCTTGATATTGATATTAGCGGGATTTTTTTCTGGATGCGGGTGGTGGGCGAAGAAAGAACCTGAACTGACGCCTAAAGAAAAATATGATACTGCATTAAAATTATTATATAAAAAAAAATATGAACAAGCCACAGAAGCATTCCGTAAATTTAAAGAAGAATTTCCTCTTAGCCATTACACTCCCCTGGCTGAATTAAGGATTGCTGACGCACTTTTTTTCGACAAAAATTATGCTGAAGCCATCGTTCAATACGAAGATTTTAAAAAACTTCATCCACTGCACTCTGAGGTTCCTTATGCCATCTACCAAATTGGCCTGTCCCATTTTAAGCAAATAGGAACCCTGGATCGCGACCAGACCGAAACTGAGAGGGCTATCGAACAATTTCGATACTTGGTTGAAAATTTTCCTCAAAGCCCCCACACGTCGGAAGCCAAAAAGAAAATGCAGTATTGCCAGCTCCAATTAGCCGAACACGAATTTTATATCGGCCATTTCTATTACCGAATGAAAAAGTACAAGGCGGCCTTGGGAAGGTTTGAGGGAATTTTGCAAAAATACCCTAACTCGGGCCTCGGAAAAAAGATTAAACCTCTGGTCGAAAAATGCCGGGCTGAGATTGCCAAAGAGGAAGAAAACAGAAAGAAAAAAGAAGCCCAAGAAGAGAAAAAGAAAAAACTCCCCAAAGAAATATCTCCTTTAAGGCAAGGGTCAACATCTTAAATAATTTCATAAATTTTTTCCAGGGCTTGATTTAGTCCTTGCACATTTGGCCCGCCAGCTTGAGCCATATCCGCCCGCCCGCCACCTGTGCCCCCTACATATTTTGCCACTTCTTTAACCAATTTATGCGCAGGGTATCTTTCTTCGAGATCCTTGGTAACGGCGCAAAGAAGCATGGCCTTCCCATCTCCGTGGGCACCCAGAAGGATTACCCCAGACCGAATATGATCTTTAAGCCGATCAGCCATTTCTCGCATGGCCCTGGGATCTTTGACTTCCACCCGAGTGGAAAGGACCTGGATTCCTTTGACTCTTTGGATTGACAAAGCCAGCTCTTTCGTTTGACCGGCAGACACTTTGTCCTGCAAGGCTTGAAAGGCCTTCTCAATTTCTTTTTGTTCTTTGAGGAGCCGTCGCACTCTCTCCGCTACTTCCCCTGGCTTAGCTTTGACTGCGGCGGCAATGGCTTGAAGTTCTTTTTCCTCCTGTTTGACTGCTTTCCAGCCCTCCTCTCCGGTGACTGCTTCGAGCCGTCGCACGCCTGCAGCCACCCCGGTCTCAGAAGTGATTTTAAAAAGTCCAATGTCTCCGGTTCGTTGAGTGTGGGTACCCCCACAAAGTTCGGCGCTTACTTTTTCCACCTGGACCATGCGTACAACATCCCCATATTTCTCCCCAAAGAGAGCCATGACACCTTTTTCCAAGGCTTCCTTGTAGGAAACGAAAGAAACGCCCACTTCCAGATTCTGGCGTATTCGCGAATTAACGATGCTTTCCACGCGGTCAATTTCTTCGTTCGTTAGAGGAGAAAAATGAGTAAAATCGAAACGCAAACGCGAAGGGGTCACCAAGGATCCCGCCTGCTTCACATGATCCCCCAATATCTGTCTTAAGGCAGCCTGTAAGAGATGGGTGGCGGTATGGTTGAGGGCTGTCTTTCTTCTGTTATCCGCGTCGACCTTGAGTTGCAGCGCATCTCCCAACCGCAAGGTTCCTTTTTTAATCACCCCCCGGTGGACGATCACTTCCGGCAAAGGCCTGGAGCAATGAGTAACTTCCATTAAAGAGTTTTTGGAAGCCAGGGTTCCGCGGTCACCCGCTTGCCCTCCGGATTCACCATAAAACGGAGTCCGGTCAGTGATGATCTCTACCTCTTCACCTTCCTGGGCGTGCGCAATTTCGTTTTCGCCTTTGAGGATTTTGATAATTCTACCCTCAGATTCCAGTTGGTCGTACCCTACGAATTCCGAATGCAAGTTCTGGGCGGCGAGCGCTTTGTAGATCTCTCGCAAGGCTTCTTCTCCAGAGCCTTTCCAAGATTCACGGGCCCGAGCACGCTGGATTTTCATGGCTGCTTCGAACCCTTGCCGGTCTATACTGAAACCTTCATCGCGGGCCATCTCTTCGGTCAGGTCCAAGGGAAACCCATAAGTGTCGTAAAGCTTGAAAATTAGCTCGCCCGGAATCAGTCGTTGTTTTCCCTGCTGCAATTTTTGTTTTTCTTCGGCCCAGAGGCGCAGACCAATGTTCAGGGTTTCGGAAAAGCGCTCTTCTTCATTGGAAATCACCATTTTAACCATCTCCCGGGCATTGATAAGTTCCGGGTAGGCTTCCCCCATCAGTTCGACCACCTCATTCGTCAAACGGAATAAAAAAGGATCGCTGAGCCCCAATTTCTTTCCGTGGCGCATCGCCCGGCGCATGACCCGCCGCAGAACATATCCCCTTCCTTCATTGGCAGGAAGAACGCCATCGCTGATTAGGAAAGTTGCGGATCGGCAGTGGTCAGCAATAACCCGAAAGGAGACACTGTCAGCCCCATGGGCAAAATATCTCCGACCGCTCCATTGCTCGATGGCGCTAAGAATTCTTTGGAAAAGGTCGGTGCCGTAATTACTATCCACTCCCTGAACGACGGCCGTAATCCGCTCCAACCCCATTCCGGTATCGATGCTCGGCTTGGGAAGAGGGGTTATCCGCCCATCCGAGTGGCGTTCAAATTGCATGAAGACCAGGTTCCAAAGCTCGAGGTAACGGTCGCAATCGCAACCGATGGCGCATTCCGGGCGGCCGCACCCAATTCCTGGACCCTGGTCGATGACAATTTCCGAGCAGGGTCCGCAAGGTCCTATATCCCCCATTTGCCAAAAATTATCTTTACTGGGGAATGCCCGGATCCTTTCTTCGGGGACGAAGCGGCCCCAAATCTTTTGGGCTTCATCATCCGGCCCCATGCCTAACGCTT
>JAOUFX010000261.1 GCA_029857975.1 Deltaproteobacteria bacterium
AATCGATCCGCCCTTCTTCCGAGTCTTTCCTCAGGGAAGGGCTGTTCTGGAAGCTGATGCAACGGAAGGAAGATTCAAGGCCTTCCTTGGCCAGGGGATGCTCGGCCAGGAGATAGCCATTGATAACTTCAACGTTCTGGTAATATTCGAAATCATCTGCCAATGCCTGGAGCAAGGTTTGGGGCTGGCCGGAAGCGATAGAGAAAAAGATCCGGTCGCCTGGCCGAATCGCTTCCCGTAAAGCTTCGCGGGCGCTGCATCTTTTAGCTTTTTTCAACTTCCATACCTTTCTCTTGATTGAAACGGTGTATTGGAGTTTTTCCGCAGGACTCCTACAAACTTCATGTTCCTCACTTCCCTCAAAAATGTTACCCCATTTGTGGGAACATTGCAAATTACGTCTTCACTGCTCACCCATGCAGCACTTTTTGGATTGCAACCCGCTTCCGCAAGGCGGTTTTCCCTCACGGGAGTGGGCGGAGAATTCATCTTTCATAGGGTAATCCTCAGAAATTACGAAAGAGCAGCAAGAGGTGTATGCCGGGAAAAACAAAAAAGCACCCCCCAGTTTTAAGCCGAACAGTGCTTATTCAAGAACTTCCTGCGGTTTCAAAGCAATTCCCTCCGTCTACAGGGCAATGCTTTATGTTTTGTTTTTAACGTAGCTCTCTATGGCCTCGATAAAAGCAATGAAATCATCCTCATTGCAGATCGCGCAACAGCCGTTGGAATTCAGGAGATTGAGTCAATATCCGCCGGGCGGCGCCACGCAACCGGTCCACGGCTTCCGGCCGGAGGTATAACGAGGTGGGTAATCCTTTAAAATAGGAACGTTCGGCCTTATCCGGCAAGGCATCGAAATCGACTTCTACCAGATAAAACCGGATATCCGCGCAGGAATCCGACTCGGAAGATGTTGAGTCTGTTCGGTCCAATTTTTTGGGAGTGGAGCATCTTTGCGAGCGAATCTCTTCTTCCCATTGCTTGAAATATTCTTTCACCAGTTCCACGGTTTCAAAGTTATACCGGCTCATGGGAATGTGAGTTGCCGACTTGAGCACTCGCCCGCTTCTGAGAGTTCTTTCCACCTGATCCGGTTGGGAGTCGGGCTCGGTCTCGGCATTAACTAAAATAAAGACAACTTTACGGGTGTCGGCCCATCCCAAATATTGAAGGGAGGGCCATATGCTTCCTCTGACGTTCATTTGATCCACAGCGGCTCTTAAGCCGAGATTATCGGCGATCCCGCCGTCGAGAAGATGAATGTAAGGCCTCTTTTGGGCATCCATATAAGATTTTAAATGGACAGCCTGCTGCAACCGCCGCCGAGAAACGCCAGAACCTGGCAAGGCTTTTTGCGCCCACTCCGGTGCCTGATAGTTACAACTCCCCGCATAATTATACAAAGTGATGGGGCTTAAAAGAACGGGTACGGCGGAGGATGCCGCCACGGCTCTGGCCACGGGAAACCGAGATACATCCGAGCAGATGGCATCAAACATCTCCTGGGTGAACGTGAAATAGGTTCCCAGAGTCAGGTCGGTGGCATTGACCAAGATAAGGGGGCCTCCCCGGGCCTCGATATCGCCGAAGGTGCCGCCGGCGAATAAAAGCTTATCGTAGTACTCCGCGGCCAAGTCGCTGCGGCCGAAATTGGCCGAAAGAAGTCGAAACCAGTTATCCAGAGGAATGGCTTCCTCAAATAACTCCCTTTGAACATTTCTTTTTAAAAAGCGACTGGGGAAGTCTTCAAAAATACGGCGACCGAAAAGCCCGTAATAAGCAGCGGTAAAACTGCCCCCTGATACGCTCGATATCGCATCTACTTCCTCCAGCAACGAGTGCTTCCGACCCTCCAGAAAGATTTCCGTTCTGGCCAGTTCTTCCAGCACCCCGAAAGCCAGCGAAGCGGCTCGGGTTCCCCCACCGGAGAAGGTAAGAAATAATAGCAAACTGTCGGATTTTTTATCCCGGTCCAGGTTCTTCAACCGGTAGCCCTTATTGGCCGCACTCTCTTTAAGAAAGGAGTTGGGCGGATAATGGGCACAACCCCCGACGACCAAAGTTCCCACGAAAAAACTTATATATAGAAAAATGAGCCGCATTTTCAATTTACGGATGAGACCTTTCTTTGCCTGCGAAACCAGGCGTAATAAAAGCCGATTACAAGAGCGAGAATAGGAATGAGAAAGAAACAAGCCAACCCCAGGATTAGGTTCCCTTCCAGAAAAGAACGGACGCTAAAAAAGCTTATCCCCGCCTGGAGCGCAATTATAACAACGATTGAAAGTCCAAAGAAAAACGGGTTTTTCAGGAGTAACAAAGGCCCCCGCATTGAATTATTTGTTGCATCATTAGCAGAAGATTTATAAGAAATCAAGAGAATCTACAGGCAAACATCTGTAGGCAAAAAAGTCATTGGTTGACAAATATAGGGGCATTGTGGCATAAATTTTTCAGGGAGTGGTAGGACATTGCAAGATAAAAAATGGAAAGTGCAGAATGGAAAATAAAAAGGTAATTGGCTGCGGGTAAGAGGCGATAGGCCTCAGGGAAGATTCAAAAGGAGTTAGTGGTGTACAATTTGAACGGGCAGGTGGCCATCGTCACCGGGGCGGGAAGCGGAATCGGCCAGGCTATTACCATGCGCCTGTCCTTGGAAGGAGCGGCCGTCGTGGTCGCTGATGCAAACGTGATGGCCGCAGAGAAGTTGATTCGGGAGGTCAAGGATCTCGGAAGACGCGGCCTGGCATGGGAGATAGATGTGTCCACCGCCAAAGATGTGGAACAAATGGTTAAGGGAACGGTGAAAAATTTCGGCCAGATCGACATCCTGGTGAACAATGCCGGCGTCGGAAGTACGGGGTTGATTATCGACCATTCCGAGGAGGATTGGGAAAAACCCCTGCGGGTTAATCTCAAAGGTACTTTTTTATGCTCGCGCTCCGTGGCTAAAGAGATGATTCCCCGAAAACGGGGGCGGATCGTGAATATTTCTTCCATTGCGGGAAAATCCGGGGAGGAATTCATCGGCGCCTATTGCGCTTCCAAATTTGGGGTAATCGGTCTGACCCAGGTTTTGGCCAAAGAACTGGGACGCCACCTCATTACTGTGAACGCCGTCTGCCCGGGATACGTCTGGACCCCCATGTGGGAAAACCTGGCCCTGTGGTTCAAAGAGAATTTTCCCTCCATGGCCGAATTAAGTCTCCGAGAAGTTTTTGAGAGAAGAGTAAAGGCAGTGACCCCCTTGCGCCGGCCCCAGACGCCGGAAGACATCGCCAACTTAGTGGCTTTCCTGGTTTCCGATGAAGCCAGAAATATCACTGGCCAGGCGATCAACGTGGATGGTGGGGCGGTGATGCATTGAATACCGCCAGGTGCAAGGTGTAAGGTGTAAGGCGCAAGGCGAAAAGGAAAAAACAAAAAAGATATTGGACCCAGATGAACGCAGATTGGCAGGGTTTAAAAAATAAAATTAAAAATTTAAAAGACAGAAAATAGGAAGTTGAACAAAAAAGGCCTTAAGATGTAATTTGTTGTTTCCGCGTTTATCTGTACTACTAATGTTCAATTTCTGAAAATTTTATTAAATTTGATGATTTCGTAAAAAGTCGTCTCTCCCACGGAAGCGGGAGTCCAGAGAAGATGTAAATAGCTAATAATACTGGATTCCTGTTTTCACGGGAATGACCAAAAAGAGTATTTTCATCCTTTTAACGAGTCCGAGTCCATCATATTTTATTTTTATCTATGTTTATCTGCGTTAATCTGCGTCCAATAAATTTTGGGTCGCGGCTATGCCGCGCTGTGTAAATCTGCGTCCCAATGGACAGGAGTTGAAACTATGATCGAGATTCGTATCCATGGCCGGGGAGGGCAGGGGGCCGTGATTGCGTCTAAATTGTTGGTTACAGCGGCGGCCAAAGAAGGAAAAAAGGTTCAGGCCTTTCCCCTCTTCGGGGCAGAAAGAAGGGGTGCTCCGGTCGCCGCCTTCGCCCGCGTCGATGAGGAAAAGATCCGTATTCATAGTGAAGTCTACACCCCGGACGGCGTCGTCATCCTTGATCCTGTTCTTTACAAGACCGTAGCTGTTACCGCCGGGCTCAAAGAAGGCGGATGGATTCTCCTCAACAGCCCCAATCCCCCTTCTTCCTATTCCTTTCCGGCCCATTTTAGGGTGGCTACGGTTGATGCCAGTAGCATTGCCCTCAAACATAAACTTGGGTCCCGGACAGAACCTATCGTTAACACGGCTATTTTGGGCGCCTTGGCCAAAGTCACCGGGATCATAGGAATTGAGGCCCTGGCTGAAACGGTGAGGGAAGCGGTCCCGGGGAAAGGAAAGGAAAATGAGGCGGCAGCAAGGGAGGCCTTTGAAAAAGTACAAATTCGAGAGTTGGGAATTGAGAGTTGAGAAATTAGGTGGTTTTTAATTTTTCACTCTTCACCGTTGTTAAGGGGGGAGGAATGGAAGAGAAGATCGTTATTAAAAATTTCCGAGATGTACCGATCCTTTCTATGTCGCTGCAATCCACGCTCTGGAATAAGACCGGAACCTGGAGGTATTTGCGTCCTTCGTATATTTCTTTCCGGGCGCCCTGTTCCCAAGCCTGCCCGATCGAGCAAAACATCCCTTTCTACCTGACTTCCCTGGCAGATGGAAACCTAAAAGAAGCCTGGCAGAAAATGCTGGAAGCAAACCCTTTCCCGGCGGTCTGCGGGCGAGTTTGCCATCATCCCTGCGAGCGGGAGTGTAACCGGAAGGAATATGATGAAGCCTTGGCCATCCACGCCTTAGAGCGGTTTTTGGGTGACTGGGGGATCAAGGGAGGAAAGATAGAGCGGAATAAGGAAAAAAGGGATGAAGAGATTGCCGTCATTGGATCTGGCCCGGCAGGTCTATCCTGTGCCTATTTTCTATCGCGGCAAGGTTACCCGGTCAGGGTCTTTGAAGGCATGAATGAACCAGGGGGAATGCTGCGCTATGGTATTCCCGAATACCGTTTGCCCAGGAGAGTCCTGAATAAAGAAATCGAACGGATAGAATCCTTAGGGGTGGATATCAAAACCGGAATGAGATTCGGGTGCGACCTGGGACCGGAAGATATGAAGCCTTACGGGGCCGTTTTTTTCGCCACAGGCGCCCAGGCCGAGCAAAGGCCGAGTATCACCGGGAGCGATCATCGAGGGGTGTGGCACGGCTTGAGTTTCCTCCATGAGATTCACTCCCGGAAGCGCCCATCCCTGGGGAAAAAGGTGGCCGTTATCGGGGGAGGCAACACGGCCATTGATTCAGCCCGCGCGGCCTGGCGGTTGGGAGGTAAGGTTACGGTCATTTATCGCCGGGCGAAAGAAGCTATGCCGGCTATTGCCGAAGAGGTGGAGGAGGCCGGTAAGGAAGGGGTAGAGTTCATTTTCAACGCTGTGCCGCTGAAAGTGATCGGCAAGAACGGCAGGGTAAAAGCCATTGAATGCCTGCGGACAAAGCCGGGAAAGCCCGATACCAGCGGAAGGAAAAGGCCGGTTCCCATCA
>JAOUFX010000262.1 GCA_029857975.1 Deltaproteobacteria bacterium
AATGAGGGAATATTTTACCTGGGATCCCTTTTATCTCCTTGATCGAGTTTTCAGCCAATCCTTTATTCGCCAATAACCATTTTTCTTTATGAGGGAACAGGGGCCAATTGAAAGATATTCAAGGCGGCTTCCCCTTAATCGCTAATGAACGGCGCCCTCTGAATATTTTTCAAAACCTCAAATGAGGGTTTGGTTTTATGCCTATGCCTCCGGCGCTGCTGTAACCCAGTTGCCCGGACGTAAATTCTCAAAGCGGACGGATTTGGGTAGCAATAACCCTTTTTCTTTTTTGGAATTGGTGTCAAAATGGGTCATGGTTTTTTGAGGGGGGGTCATTTAGCGGCCAATAGATGCTGAATCAGTTTCCTCATGCTCGTCGATTTCCAATCTTTTTCCGCAAAAGTTTTCGCGATTATCTTTTCCTGGCGGTTAATGAAAAACGATTCAGGGTGACCGGAGACTTTATACGCTTTGGCCACTGATCCATTTTCATCAAGGAGAATGGGAGTGGAAAAATTATATTCTTTTTTAAATTCTAATAATTCTTTTTCTCTCCACTTGACGGCCACGATTAGAAAAACGACACCTTTGTCTTTCGTAGATTTTGCCAACTTATCAAACGAAGAGGCATCCTTCCTGCAAATCGGGCACCAATCTTTAATAAAGGTCAAAATAATAATTTTGCCTTTCGCCTCCCTTAACGACATTGTTCCATCATTCAATACCCTCAAGGTGAAGTCGGGCGCTTCCACTGGAACTCTTAATTCTTGCACCCCTGCTTCGAAGAATTGAGCATTGACAAACGAAGCGCCAAAGGACAGAAAAATCAGCAAAGAGAAGAAAACCATTCCAATCCTTTTCATCCTTAACCCCTTCTAAGAAAATGAATTCGAAGTCATTAATACCCAAAATTATTATAGCATAATCCCTTTAAGGGGCCACCAGTAATGACAAGGGGTTAGCAATAACCCCTTGTCATTTTTATTGGGGCCGGTGTCAAAATAGGGTCATGGTTTTTGAGGGGGAATTGGGAAAGAGGGGGATTGGTTGGACGCTGATCAGGCGGCGAAACGAGTTCTTCCTGAAATGTTGTTTTTGCGAGTTTCCTTCAAAAATTCACCTTTCAAACGTAAATCAACAAAATTGGATGATGAAAAATCCTACCCCTTTTTCGATTGACATCATGAATTATTTTTCATAGATTAATATTCATCATTCTTTTTCTTATCTCAGTAAACCCAATATCCTAATCTCTGACCTTCTGGGGCCTAAAATGAGAAGGTGGGGTTACCAAAAGATGGTTATGTGAAACCTCCAAAGGGCTTATCAAAATCCTTTGGAGGTGCCTTCCCGCTTCGTCCTTTTCAAACCAGGCGTTTTAACTTTATAGCCTTACTTATCTTACCCTTAAAGCTTTTGGGGGATTTATGAAATGGGTTTTCCAGAAGGATCCAATATGAAGGCTCCATAGGGATTCAGATTTTCCCTTTGGAGCCTTTTTTCTTTCAGTTTCTCTATTTATCCCTTCTTTATAAAACCCACTAAATCTTCAAAACTAAAAGGGAGAAAACGATCATGGTTACAATAAAGTCAAAATGGATTCTCTTCGGCATTTTGGTGATCTCGGCCTGGGTTCTTGGTTCTGCCGTTCAGGCAGGAGCAGAGACCCTGAAGTTCAAGGTCTACAGCTATGAGACTAAAGCAGAAAGCGTCCCAGTTGACGATGTGGAAGGACACACTTTGAATATTAGAACTCGAAGGGCTTTTTGTATATTGGAAAATGGGGAGGTTGCGACTCAAAGCGCAGTTATGTTAGGTGATTTTATCAAACAATCTGGTTCAAGCATCGCGTACACAACCATCACCTTCTCAGATGGTTCTTCTATTATTTCGAAGGCGCAAGGTTCGATAGGTCCATCGGCACAAAGAGGGACACGGGAAATCATCAAAGGAACAGGCCGATTCGAAGGGATCAAGGGAACTGGAACCGGTGCCTCCAAGTTTCTTCCAGTCGAAAAAGGCGAAGCCGGGCCAAAAGCAATCGGTGAACTCATTCTAACCTATACCCTCCCTCCCAAATGATCTTTGAGGTTAGGGGTAAGAGCAAAAGAAAAACCCAGGTTGAATGGCCTGGGCTTTTCATTGGGTGGGAATAGGCAGCCCTTGCGTTATCTGCTATGTTAGTGGAAAATTTGAAGCCCCAAAAAGCTGCGATATACAAACCATTCATGGCAATAATGCGGCCAATTTGGTAAGCTCCGTTACTGGCACGTACTCCGTTATTTTTCCAATTGACCCGAATTTGGAATTTTGATATTTTGGCACCGTCATTGTCCTAACCGTAAATGACCAAGCTAACAACTTGACCTTGAACTTCTGGGGGATTTATGAAATGGGTTTTCCAGAAGGATCTAATATGAAGGCTCCAGGAGGATTCTTTTTTCCTTTGGAGCCTTTTCTTTTTTCGTCCTGAAGACTTCAATCACTCAGAAGAGTTCAAGAGAAACGGTTTTAAATTCGTCTTTTATTAAACAGGCATTTTCTTTCGGATTACATTGATTACTTATCCTTAGATAAACATTAAGGAGATAGATGATGAAAAAATGGGTGGCAATTATCGGCATCATATTGTTAGGGCTCATCGTAGTAGCCTTAGGCGGAGGTTATGTTTGGTTCCAGTATGCAATCAAGAAGAGTCTACCAAAAATGTCAGGCGAGGTCGTTGTGAGTGGCTTGAAAGAAGATGTAGAAATCATCAGAGATACGTATGGAGTACCCCATATCTACGCTAAAAATGAGCCGGACCTTTTTTTCGCGCTAGGTTATGCCATGGCTCAGGATCGTCTGTGGCAAATGGAATTTACCCGTCGTCTGGGGCATGGCCGGCTATCAGAGGTTTTGGGCAAGGATCTCGCAAAAGTCGACCGTTTCTTTCGGATGCTTGCATCTGGAGGCATGAACAAAAAAATTCCTGAAGATCTTGCTTTTGTTTCCAGGTCCTTTGCCGATGGGGTAAATGCTTTTTTAGAGGCCCATCCTGATCGCCTGCCTTTTGAGTTCACACTTCTGGGTTATAAGCCAGAACCATGGGACCCCGAGGATTCTTTCGCTATTATGAGAGTGGTTAATTGGAGTGGAAGTATGGGCTGGAGAGTGGACCTAATGTCCAGGAAGATGATTGAAAAAGTGGGAACCGAAAAAATGAAGGAGGCGTTCCCGATCTGGCCGGAAGATGCCCCATTGATTATCGCCGAAGAAGGCAAAGACCTTTCCAAAATCACACACTCTTTTTTTGAAACAATGCGTTTTGCGGAAAGCTTAACAGGGTCATTGGTTGGCTCCGCCAGTAATAACTGGGTGATCTCTGGCGAGAAATCCATCACAGGCAGACCAATCCTTGCGAACGACCCTCACCTTGCACTTACCAACCCCTCTTTTTGGTGGGAGGTCCATATGGTCTGTCCAACCATCAATGTGTCTGGGTTCGCTGTCCCAGGAGTAGGGGTTGCGGTCGGTCACAATCTTCACGTAGCTTGGGGAGTCACCTATGCCATGGTGGATGATGTAGATTTTTATATCGAGAAGATCAATCCTGATAATCCCCGGCAGTACTGGTACAAGGACCACTGGGAGGAAATGCGGGTAAGAAAGGAGATCATTCGAGTTAAGGGTCAGGATCCCGTCAAAACCGAGATCCTTTTGACCCGTCAAGGACCGATTGTTAGCGACGCAAAGGAGTCAAAGGAAACGGCCATTGCCGCAAAATGGGCGGGCACCGATGGCCTTCAGCCATTTCAAGCAAGCTATCTCTTAGCAAAAGCTAAGGATATGCAAGGGGTCAAGGAAGCATTACGGTACTGGGAGTTACCGGGCCTGAACTTTGTCTTTGCAGATGATAATGGCAACATCGGATACTGGTACTGCGCAACGATTCCCATACGAACAAAAGGGGATGGGATTTTACCGATGCCGGGTTGGAGCGGTGAGTACGAATGGAAGGGATATGTTCCTTTCGAAGAAAGGCCACATGTGATAAACCCCAAGGAAGGGTTTATCGCCACGGCCAACAGCAAAGTTGTGAGCGATGATTATCCATATTTGATCAGTCATTACTGGGAGCCTACAGACCGAATAGTTCGCATTCGCCAACTTCTTAAGGCCAAAGAGAAATTTTCCGTTGATGACTTTAAGCGGATGCAGGAGGACATTTACAGCGAGCTTGCTTCTGAAATTATTCCCCAAATGATCCAGGTCCTTGAAGGTAGATTTTTTGATGAAGATGCCAAGAAGGCCAAAGATATCTTGACCAAGTGGGATTTCATCATGGATAGAGATAGTGTCGGGGCTTGTCTGTTTGAGGTGAATTTTCGGAAGATGCTGGACAATATCTTTAAGGATGAATTAGGGGAAGAACTCTTCAAGGATTATTTAAAAACGTCAATATTTCCTCCACGTGCTATTCAGATGATATTTAAGAAAGGTTCATCTCTCTGGTTTGGTAAAAGGACCTTGGAGGAAATCATGGCCCTAAGCCTGAAGCAGACTTTCTTGGAATTAAGAGAAGTCATGAGAAGCGATATCAATAAATGGACTTGGGGGGAATTACATTCTCTCACTTTTGAACATGTATTAGGCCCCAAGAAGCCTTTGTCTTGGATATTCAACCTCGGGCCATTTCCGGTGGGGGGAAGCAAGCTAACCATCAATATGAGGCATTACCCTTATGACAAACCCTTTCACACAAACCTCGGGGTCTCCATGCGGATGATCGTTGATTTATCTAATCCCGGAGGTTCATTTCGTGTGCTTCCGACAGGGGAATCCGGACACATCGGAAGCCCCCATCATAAGGACCAGATCGAACTCTATCTCAGCGGCAAATACCGATTAGAATCGATCAATCGTTTTGAAGTGGAGAAGAACAGTGAATCTGTTATGATTTTAAAAACAAAATTTAGTTCAAAGGGGGGCAAATAAAGGTAAATATATTGGAAAAACCAGAGCCAAGAAGGTATAGCATAGAGAATTTTCAAGGGGAGAGGGGGTTTATTGATTATGTTGAATTACTTTGATAGGGTTGTGTGTAAGCCTGAATCTGCTTGACTTTTCCAATCCGAAACTTCGCTGCCCTTGAAAATTTTGAGCCTGTCTATAAACAATCTACGATCCTATGCCCGCGGAATTGCCTGAATCATCCTTAATCATTTCTGGGAAGATCACAGAGGTTACAAAGGGAAACGCCGCCCTCAGATGGATTGTCGGGTTTGGTGCTGGGAAGGCAAAGGTCAAAGGGAATTTTGAAATTTGCAATGCCGAGAGTATGACGCTATTAAAATTCGAGGCGGATGAATCATATGCCGGAGGCGCAGGAATTGGGGGGGCGGGATTTCTTGACATGGAAGACCTGATGCGCCGCTTCGGGGAAACGATTGGCAAGAAAACTGTCCTATGGTCACGAGGCGAAAAGATAGAAGAATGAATATATAGGCGTTATTTTT
>JAOUFX010000531.1 GCA_029857975.1 Deltaproteobacteria bacterium
GATCATGCACCGAACTCATATGGGGGTGGACCAGGATTATAAAAATCTTCTTTTGCAGGGAACCCGGGCCGCCTTGGCCGATGGCTGGGGAGGCTCCATGATTGCCACAGAGCTTCAGGACATCCTCTTTGGGACACCCGTACCCATCATTAGCCAGGTGAACCTCGGCGTTTTAAAAAAAGATGAAGTCAATATCATTATCCACGGCCACGAACCGCTTCTTTCAGAAATGATCGTAGTCGCTTCTCAGGACCCGGAAATGATTCAACTGGCCCAATCTAAAGGTGCCAAGGGAATCAACCTGGCGGGAATCTGCTGCACGGCCAATGAAATCCTCATGCGCCACGGCGTCCCCTTGGCCGGGAACTTGCTCCAGCAAGAGCTGGCCATCGTCACCGGCGCGGTCGATGCCATGGTGGTGGATGTACAGTGCATCATGCAGTCCCTGCCGGATGTGGCTCAATGCTATCACACCAAAATTATCACCACTTCTCCCAAAGCGAAGATTCCGGGGGCCCAACACATCGAATTCAGCGAGCACAACGCCATGGAATCAGCCAAGGCCATTGTGCGCGCGGCGATTGAGAATTTCCACCGCCGGGGAAAGAATATCGATATTCCCCAAGAAAAATCAGACCTTGTCGCCGGCTTTAGCCATGAGACCATCAATTACCTTCTGGGGGGGCTCTTCCGGGCTTCCTACCGCCCCCTGAACGATAATATTATCAACGGAAGAATCCGAGGCATCGCTGGCGTCGTGGGATGCAACAATCCCAGGGTCACGCATGATGCTATGCACGTTGCCATGGTGAAGGAATTGATCAAGAACGATGTAATCGTCCTCCAGACCGGCTGCAGTGCCATGGCCTGCGCCAAAGCCGGCCTGCTCACACCGGAAGCTGCCAGCCTCTACGCCGGTCCAGGCTTGGCGGAAGTCTGCGAGGCGGTCGGCATTCCCCCGGTTTTACACCTGGGTTCCTGCGTGGATAACTCCAGAATCCTGATGGCCGCCACCGCTGTGGTCAAGGATGGAGGACTCGGGGACGATATCAGTGACCTCCCGGCGGCAGGGGCTGCCCCGGAATGGATGAGCGAAAAGGCCATCTCCATCGGGCATTATTTTGTTTCATCCGGGGTCTTCACTGTTTTCGGGGTAACCTGGCCCACAACAGGAAGCGAGGAATTGACTCGCCACCTGTTCAAAGATTTTGAGGAAATGTTGGGGGGAAAGTGGGCGTTCGAGCCGGATCCTGTGAAAGCCGTCGGGTTGATGATCGCCCATATTGACAAAAAACGTAAAGCCCTCGGCCTGGAGAAGAAGCGTGAACGCGTCCTGTACGATATGGCCATGAGGCGAGAGCTGGACGCCGTTTGAATGGGACGAATGACCATTTTTATTACCGAAGATGACACCATGGCAAACATTTTGGCCCAATGTCCACTGGCCATTCGGGTTATTGAAAAGTATTTTGGCCAGGATTTTCTCAAACGGGATGACCTGGATAAGATTTCCCTGAGCTCAGCAGTAACCATGTGCCGTCAACAGATGCATCCCATCCTTGTCGAGTTGAACCGGATCTGCATATGAAAAGAAAAATAGCGGAGGTTGAGAAGATGAGCGAAAAGAAAAATATCTCAGAAGGGTTCATGAATTTCCTGAGGCTAAGGACTTTGCCGGTGGGGGTGAAGCTTCTAAAAGATCGAAAAGATTTGCCCAGGGGTTCTGAAATTCCTGCTGAACCCCTGACCTTCTGCCAGTTTGTGACTTATGCCAGGGTATACGGCCGGACGCTGGGCGTCACACAAGAAAACATGGTCTGCGCCATTGCCAAAGGAAATTTAGGGTTTTCAGACTTTCCCAAAGGAATGGCGGATAGATTCGCCATCGTAAGGACCTCAACAGCCGAAGCTTTTGAGAAGATTTTAAAAACAGGCCTTCGCCTGGAACCCGGAAGGGTTCAGGCTGCCCTCGTGGCCCCCCTGGAAGAGGGTTCCGTTGACCCGGACGTAGTCCTCCTCTTCGCTGACGGCGCTCAGATGACCCGCCTCATCTACGCGTCTACCTATCAAACCGGGGAGCGGTTGAATATCAACACGGCCGCGGAGTGCGGCACTTGCGGGGAAGGGGTGGCGGCGGCATTCATGAAAGATAAACCGACGGTCTCTTTTCCCTGCTATGGAACTCGCCGCTTCGCCCTGGCTGAGGACAACGAGTTGATCTTTTCTTTTCCTTTCCATCATGCGGCTGAAATTCTCAGGGGATTGGCAATGACCGACAAGGGTGGTTTTAAGTATCCCATCCTCCAGCAGCTCTCTTCACCCAAACCCCCGGCTCTTTATCGCATTCGCGAAGCAGACCCCCCGGAGGAATATTTCGCCAACCTTCGCCGGCTGGAAGAGGAAGCAAAAAAGAAAAATGGATAAAAAATCAAATGAACAAATTTTGCATGCCAATTATGTCTTCGGCCCCGTTCCCTCACGGCGGCTGGGAAGATCATTGGGAATCGACCTGGTCCCCCTCAAGACCTGCACATATGACTGCATTTACTGTCAACTCGGCCGGACCACGAACCAGACCCTCGAGCGCAAACCCTATGTGTCTGGAAAACTGGTTATCAAGCAGCTCCAAAAAAAGCTGCCCGCCCTTGCAGCTCCTCCGGATTATATTACCTTCTCTGGCTCCGGCGAGCCGACCTTAAATCCGGACATCGGAGGGGTGATTAAAAAGATTAAAAAGCTAACAGAGATTCCCATTGCTGTTTTGACCAACGGATCGCTGCTCCATTTGGAACCCGTTCGAAGGGCCCTGCTGTCTGCTGACCTGATCATTCCTTCTCTGGATGCGGCCAGTCCCGCTCTTTTCCGATTCATCAATCGGCCCCATCATTCCTTGCATTTGAGTCAGACCCTGCAGGGGTTAAGAGAATTCCGCCGGGAATACTCCGGCCAGATATGGCTGGAGGTTATGCTCTGCGGCGGGTTCAACGATAAGCCGAAGGAGATTGAAAGATTGCAAGAGGAGATCGAAAAGATAGGGCCCGACCGAATTCAGTTGAACACCGTCGTCCGTCCACCAGCTGAGGAGGTCGCCCAACCATTAAGCTCTGAACGGATGGAGATGATCTGCGAGCTTTTTGCTGGTCGAGCCGAGGTTTTGCCCCACGAATGCCCGGCCACGACAGTTAAGGTGTACGGGCAGATTGATCAGGAGATTCTTGCTTTTTTAGCAAGAAGGCCCTGCTCCCTGGAAGACCTTTCCCGAACCTTTGGGATTTCCGAAGAAGATATAGGGAAATACCTGAATGAACTCATGGGAAAAGGGAAAGTTCGATACAATATTCACAATCACACCGTTTTTTACAAGACCAAAAAGGTGGAAGAAAAAAGTTTAACCATGACGAGGTGAAATATGCCCATTTATGAATATCGCTGCCGGGATTGCGGCGGCATATCCGAGATCTG
>JAOUFX010000992.1 GCA_029857975.1 Deltaproteobacteria bacterium
GGAGGGGACTTGGAGAAGGTTCTCTCGGTTTCCCATCCGGTGAAAAACCCCCGACCGAAAGGCTCCACCTGCTGCGGCCGGGAGGAAAGGTGCGATAAGCCCCCGTGTTCCTCTGGAAGCACATGCCGGAGGGACTAAGGGGTCCCCTCAATATACAAAAAGGGTTTTTTGCTGCTTGGAAATAAACGGAAAAGGGTGGTGAGTAAAGATGTGCCAGGGAACCAAAGGATGCCAGCATCCGGAGAAGTTGAAAGGGGAGATGAAGGATTGTTCTCCCGAAAAGATCGCTGAATGCCATCCGGAAGTAAAAGCAGGGGAGCATCCTTGCGAGGAGAAGAAAAAAGAATAGAGATTTTTGGGGCTATGAAGCTTTGGGCAGCGAGCGCAGGGGGTCTCATTTTTTTGCTTTTTTCTTTGGAGGTCTATGCAATCACAAAAATTCTGGACGTTAGGCACTGGTCGGCACCAGATCATACGCGCATCGTTTTCGACTTATCAGGGCCCGCTTCCTACAGGGTCTATGCTACTTCAGATTCTCAAACCCTTAGCTGGTGTATTGAAAATACAATCTTGCCAGTCAGGGAAAAGATCGTACCCATCAATGACCTGGTGGTGAAAAGCATTTCCCTCAAATCCTTTTCTTTACATCGTGTGCGAGTGACGGTTACGCTGGTCCAGCCTGTCCAGCCCAAAATTTTTACCTTAAAGAAATATCTCGATAAACCAGATCGTTTGGTCATCGATCTTCATCGTTCCGACCTGGAAGGCAAAGAGAGGGATAAGCGCCAAGAAGCCTGGGGGCTCAAAGCTAAAAAAATTCGCATCGTGGTTATAGACCCAGGACATGGGGGTGAAGACCCAGGGGCTATCGGTCTAAGGGGAACAAAGGAAAAGGACATTGTCTTCGGGCTAGCTAAAAAGTTAAAAATAATCCTTGATCAGGATGAGGGAATAAAAGCCTTTCTGACCCGGAAGGGGGATTATTTCATCTCCCTCGCCGAGAGAGTTCGTATCGCCCGCGAATATAAGGCTGACCTGTTTATCAGCTTGCACTGCAATGGCCACCAAAAAAGAAACCTGCGGGGAAGCTCGGTTTACTGCGTCTCCCTCAAAGGAGCGAGTGATATAGCGGCCCGGCTCCTGGCAGAGGAGGAAAATGCTTCGGACAGGATCGGCGGTGTTTTCTCAGATGCTGTTTCCACCAGGGTCCTGGATTCCATTTTAAAGGATTTGTCGCAGACCAACGTTATAAACAACAGTCTGCGGCTGGGAGGAATGGCCCTCGGCGAACTGGAGCAAGTGAATCCCGTTCAGTTCAACACCCCTCGGCAAGCCGAATTTGCTGTTCTTAAAGCCCCAGACTTTCCCTCGATTTTAGTTGAATGTGCTTACCTGACCAACCCGAAGGAGGAGTACCTTTTGAAGAATGCAAGCTTCCAGGACAGGCTCGCTAAAGCCTTAGCAGAGAGCCTGAAAAAATTCCTACCCATTCTCACTGTTCAATAGGGAGAGATAAGCAGGATCGCTCATTGAGGTTGGAAATTTTGGAAGAAGCCGTTCTTCTCTTTAACCGAATGGCCGCGAAATATGACCTCTGGTTTGAAAAGGAAAAACTTACTTTTCAGATCGAGGAGAGAGCTTTTAAATCGCTTCTCCCCTTTTTACCGAAACCCTGGCTGGAATTGGGAGTAGGAAGTGGCAGGTTTGCCAAGGCGCTGGAGATCCCCTTGGGAATAGATCCGGCAATAAAATTGTTGCCAATCGCCAAAGGGCGGGGGATTAAAGTAATGGCGGGGAGAGGAGAATCCATGCCCATTTTCTCCAAGAGGGTTGGATCACTTTTTGTTATTGACACGCTTTGTATCGTCAAATTTCCGAAGCTTCTCTTGCGGGAATGCCATCGGGTTTTGATGCGGGAGGGAAAAATCGTCATTGGTTTTGTCCCTCGGGGAAGCTCCTGGGGTAGGTTTTACATGAAAAAAAAGAAGGGCAGCCATCCTTTC
>JAOUFX010000263.1 GCA_029857975.1 Deltaproteobacteria bacterium
GCACACGCACCGCGCCCAAGGTGAACCTTGACTTCCCCTCCTTCCGGGAGTTCTGGGGCCTCAAGGTCGCGGTTCTGCGCTCAATGGGAATCGGCTTCTTCGCCGGTATCCTGCCGGGCATCGGAGCCGTCCTGGCCGCTTTCATGAGCTATAACGAGGCGGTGCGCTGGTCAAAAAATCCGGAAAAATTCGGCAAGGGCGAGCTGGAAGGCGTGGTGTCGGCGGAGACCGCCAACAACTCCGCCACCGGCGCCGCCATGATCCCGCTGCTCGCGCTCGGCCTGCCCGGCGGAGCCTTGACGGCCATGATGCTGGGCGTATTCCAGATCCACGGCATGGAGCCGGGTCCGTTGATCTTTGTCACCAGCAAGGAACTGGTGTGGACCACCTTCGCCGCCATGGTATTCGCCAACATCGCCATCTTCGGGCTCGGCTGGCTGCAGACCAAGACCGTCGTGCATCTTCTCAGGGTTCCGTTTCGTTACCTCGCTCCGGGCATACTGCTCCTTGCGACCATCGGCGCCTTCGCGTTGCGCAATCTGCTGGTGGATGTCTGGGTCATGTTCGCGGCCGGCATCGCGGGCTATTATCTGAGGCGCTCCGGATATTCGGTCTCCGGCATCGTGCTCGGCTTGGTGCTTGGCGATCTCGGCGAGGCTGCCTTCGCGAAGACCATGCAGCTCACCAACTACAGCTTGACGACTTTGATGCATCGTCCGGTCTGCGCCGTCCTGCTCACGGTTGGTACTCTCACCCTTTTATGGAATATCTATAGCGGGGTGAAAAAGTCGATGGTCCAGGCGGAAACCGGTGCCAAATGACCGCTGCAACGAATTCTCATCCAACGCACCCCGGAGGGAGCATGAAACAGCCGGCTGTCGTCCTGGGCGTACTGGGGGTCGACGCCCACGTGGTGGGCAACAAGATCATGGCCCACGCCCTGGAGTCGGAAGGATTTCGGGTCGTGAACATCGGGACTTTCTCTTCCCAGGAAGATTTTATCCGGGCGGCCATCGAAACTGCGGCTGATGCCATTTTGGTAGGATCCCTATGCGGCCACGGGGAGTTGGAATGCCGCGGATTCCGAGAAAATTGCGTTGAAGCAGGCCTGGACAAAATCCACTTAGTCGCAGGGGGAAATCTCGTTGTGGGTAAGCAGACCTGGGAAGAAGTGGAAAGACGCTTTCTGGAGATGAAGTTCAACCGCGTTTATCCCCCCGGTGTCTCCCCCAAGAAAGTCATCGAGGATTTGAAGAGAGACCTTAACTGCAGTTCGGAGTCAGGAGCTCAAAGTCCGGAGTAAGTTCTTCTGTAAGCGCTTCGTCCCCTGCTCCTTGATACGCGTCGATCTTATTTCTCCGGACCCATTACTCCGAACTTATTACTTTTTTATGTCCCTGGCATTACTCATCGATTTTGGCAGTACCTTCACAAAAATTCTAGCCGTGGATCTCTCTTCCGAAGAAATCCTGGCTTACGCGCAAAGCGGCACCACCGTCGAAACCGACATCATGATCGGCCTGCGCCGGGCAATTGACCTCCTCCCGGACTCCGTCAAAAAAGGGCCTTTCTCATGCAAGCTGTCCAGCAGCAGTGCGGCTGGCGGCTTGGGAATGGTTACCATCGGGCTGATCCCGCAGCTTTCCGCCGAGGCCGCGCGGCGTGCAGCCCTGGGAGCAGGAGCCAAAGTGCTCAAAGTCTTTTCCTTCCGCCTGGCGATGAAAGAGCTTCAGGAACTCCAAGAACTGGCCCCCGACATCCTCCTTCTATCCGGCGGGACGGACGGCGGCAACACCGAGGTAATCCTCGAGAATGCCCGGCAACTCGCCCGCAGCTCTATTCGCTGCCCCATTGTCGTAGCCGGGAACAAAGCGGCGACCGATGAGGTGAATTCGATTCTCCTTCAGGCCGGAAAAACCACCCTGCTCACAGAAAACGTCATGCCTGAAGTTAACGTATTGAATGTCGAGCCGGCACGCAAAATAATCCGAAAAGTCTTTATCGAGAGAATCATCGAGGCCAAAGGCCTTAAAAAAGCGGAGGATTTTGTAGAGGGAATTCTTATGCCCACCCCTACGGCTGTTCTGCGGGCAGCTCAGCTTTTATCCCAAGGAACGGCTTCCGATCCAGGCCTGGGGGATTTGGTGATCGTGGACATTGGCGGAGCCACCACGGATATCCATTCCATCGGCATGGGAAACCCGATTCAGGCCGGGGTAATCCGCAAAGGGCTTCCCGAACCGCTGGTTAAGCGTACGGTGGAGGGGGATTTAGGGTTGCGTTACAATGCCCGATCCATTCTTAAATTTTGCGGCCAGGATCAAATCATGAAGAACGCCTGCCTTTCCCATTCTGAACTTTCCCATAAACTGGAAGGCCTTTCCCAAAACGTGGATTTCCTCCCGCAATCCCTGGAAGACCTGGACTTGGATTTTGCCCTGGCCAGCTGCGCGGTTAAGGCCGCCATGGAACGACATGCCGGAAACATTGAAACCCTTTGGGGCCCTCAGGGGCAATTTTATCTTCAATATGGGAAAGACCTGACGGGTTTCGAGTATCTCATCGGTACGGGAGGTCTTTTTATCCATCACCCCCAGGCGGCCGCCATCCTGCAGAAGACACTTTTTTCCCAGGAAGAACCATTTTCCTTAAGACCTCGAAATCCGGCTCTTTATACCGATGCCCAATACTGCCTGTTTGCGGTAGGATTGCTCGCGGATCGCTTCCCTGACCAGGCCTTGCGGATCGCCAAAAAATACTTAAAAAAATGGAATTAAAAACTGTAGCCACAGAGATCACAGAGTGCACAGAGATTCGACAAAAACTAAAGTTAAAAAATCAAAAATTTAAGTAATTGAATTTTTTGGGTCAATGAATTCATGCAGCAGAATTTTGAAATTCACAAAACATCTTTTAGATTGATGCGCTGGCTTCCTATATTCTGAAGCCAAGTTTTATAATTTTAGGATTGTAATCTTCCTTTTTGATTTTATTTATTCTCTGTGGTCTCTGTGATCTCTGTGGCTGAAGGATTTTGGGATGGAACTGAAAAATCAACGCTGGTCCGAGGAAAAATTTTTTCGCGAAAGGGAGAAGGTAACCTCTCTCTGGCCCACGGGGAGGGAGATCGATCTATGGGAAGCCGTTGACTACCTGCGGAAGGTCCCTCCGGAAAAGAACTATGCTCTCGAAGTGGTTAAGGCTCAAAAAGAAGGACGTACTCTTGTCCAACCCCGTGGCGGGGTTGCTCTGATCGAAGATCACATCGAGCTTCTCAGGTGCTTGCAGGAGCAAGGGGGAGCGGACCTGCTGCCCACCACGACCGATACCTATACGCGGAATTTGAGATTCCAGGAAGCTCAGCGAGGCATCGAAGAAAGTCAACGCGCCGGACGCTCGATGCTCAACGGATTTCCTTTGGCCAACCACGGACTCAAGGCGGCGCGCTGCATCTCTGAATCTGTCCGGCGTCCGATCATCGTCCTTTCCGGGACGGCTTTCCCTCAACTGGTGGCTGAAATGGGATTTGCCGGAGGCCTTACGGCTTTTCTGGGCGCTGGGATATCTTACACCGCGGCTTATACCAAGGATCTTCCTTTCGAGCAGGGAATCAAGAATTATCAATACGTAGACCGGCTGGCTTCCTTTTACCAGGAGAGGGGCATTCACCTCCACCGCGAACAACCGGGGTTCCTTACCGGGACTCTAATTCCTCCGGGAATCGGCATTGCCGTAGCTGTACTGGAGATGCTTATGGCCGCGGGTCAGGGGGTTAAGCAATATAGTATGGGACTCTGTCAGAGCCTGGATCTTTTTCAGGATGTAGCGGCTCTTTGGGCCTTAAGGGAGGTGGGCGAGGACTACCTTTCCCGCTTAGGTTGCGAGGATGTTTTTTTCTCCCTCGCCACCCATCAATGGATGCAGTCTTTCCCCGTGGACGAACCCCGCGCTTATGCCGTCATTGTCCTGGGGGGAGTCATTGCCGCTCTGGCCGGAGCCACGCAGGTCATTACCAAGACCACCCACGAAGCCGAAGGAATCCCCACCAAGGAAGCGAACGCTGAAGGCGTAAAAACAACCCGCATGGCGATTCAGCTGATGCGCTCGAATCGTCTTCCAGAAAGCCCGAAAGTCGCCCAGGAAAAAAAGATCATTATCCAGGAAGCTCACTCTATTTTGGATAAAATCCTGGAGATGGGAGAGGGAGATCCGGTCCCAGGGACTCTGCGAGCTCTTCAAGCCGGCGTTCTGGACATCCCCTGGGCTCCCAATCGTTATGTAGCTGGAAAAGTAATCCCCGTTCGGGATTCTTTCGGGGCCATTCGGTACCTGGAACACGCCAACCTTCCTTTTGGCGCTGAGATCCTGGAATATCACCGAGAGAAGATTTTGGACCGGGAACGTCGGGGGGGGCAGAAAGTGGATTATCAGGCCGCCATCTATGACGTTACCGAAGTCAGCAAAATGCTGGAAGATTAAAAAAAGGAGCCCTATGCGAGAAAAGCCAAAAATCAGGCCGCACGAAGAAATTCATAAAATAGTTGAAAATTTAAAAAGAAACGACATGGAATCATTATATTTTTCTACTGCCCATGAAGCCAAAGAGGAGATTTTAAAAAGGATTCCCCCCAGGGCAAAGGTGGGCATAGGAGGCTCCATCACCATAAGAAAAATGGGACTTTTGGACGCTCTGGGAAAGAGAGGAAATGTAGTTTATGATCATTGGCAAGAAGGGCTTTCCAAAGAAGGGAGGGTGGCGGTCGGGAAAAAACAGCAGAAGGCGGACTTTTTCCTTACCAGCACAAACGCGTTGACCATGGATGGAAAACTCATAAACGTGGATGCTACGGGAAACCGAGTTTCCTCCATGATTTTTGGCCCCCCGAAAGTAATTGTAGTCGCGGGAATAAATAAAATCGTCCGCGACCTGAATGAAGGCCTGGCCCGTTTGAAAAAAATCGCCGCCCCCAAAAATTGCCAGAGGCGCAAGGATCCCACTCCCTGCGCCGTCGATTTGGTATGCCGGAATTGCCGCTCCCCGGGAAGGATTTGTCGGGTGACCACGATCATCGAGAGAAGGCCTTGGGGGATTGAAGAGTTCACCGTGATCCTGGTCGGAGAAGAAATGGGGTATTGAACTGACCACCCAGAGTTTATTTCCTCCGGGATGCACCCTACCCCTTTCTTCCCAGTTTCAGCGAAAATTCCCAAAAAGGAGAAGCTCCATTGATTATCGAAAAAGTCAAACTTTATCGGTTGAAAGTCCCTTTGAAGAGACCATACAAGATTGCCACGGCTGCCTTGAAAGATTTTGATTTTACCCTGGTAGCCCTTCAGGCTTCCGGGCACGAAGGTCTCGGAGAAGCCATGGCTGACCTCAAAGGTTATTTTTGGGAGACAGCCGAAGAGGTTTGGCAGTTTGCTCGGAACCAAGGGGGAAAGTTGTTGGGTCAAACTCTCCGCCAG
>JAOUFX010000264.1 GCA_029857975.1 Deltaproteobacteria bacterium
GTTTCAGAACCAACATAGCCGGTGCCACCGGTGACAAGTTTAGCCGTTTGCTCGTTATTCATCTGAATTCTCCTACATGTCCTTTTTTAGTTGGGTTATTTCCTGTCAAGAACGATTTTATAGCAATCCGTAATCCACAAATGAATATTCAAGGTCATATGTTCGATTGGTAAATGAAAAAAACGTTCTGTTGCTTCCTGAACTCTTTATCTCCCATTGTTAATTCTTTATGCTGTAATGTTTCAGGCAAGTCAAGAGAAAAAAGGTGTTCGTTTGGCAGTGTTTGGTGAATTGGGATCAAACCTACACTATTCACTATGATGATAAGGATGATGATAGGGGGACAGGCTGTTTTCTCCCAAATTAGGGAAAATATCGGGGGTCCGGCAACGGTTGGGACGGGGCAGGAGGACAGGGGAAGGCCCTTTTTAATTCCTTATTCCTTGCGGGGCTCCGCCGGGAACCTCAGGATTGGTTTTTTTTCGGGCACGCCGGCAATATCCCGGGCCAGGCTCTTCTTCTCCTCCATGTCCGTGTACCTTCCGATCATCATCTTATTGGCAAAAGGAGAACCGGCCCCGTGCATGCAAACCAAGAGACTCCGGCCGCAGGTCATCCGTTCGATCAAACGAATCATCCGCATGCGATGTTCGGTTGGAATATCGGCAACCCCTTTTAAGTATTTCTCCAGAAGCGGCCTGACTTTGGGATTTCGATAGTCCTTTTCCGAGGGCATGGTTCCGATGATGCCCCCGCAGATATCCTGGGCCAGCCGGGCAATCTCGTAGGGGAAGCGAGTCACGTTCAACTTGGTTACGTAGGAGAGGAGTTTATTCATCACCGCCACGCCCGAAGGAGTAATCTCCCCTTGAGACGAACAGGCCAGGGAACCCTGGTACATGGTTTCGTTGAGAGCGCACATTTCGATGATCTTATCCTTCACATGGGAAGCGTTGGCGATACCGTTATACTCGGCAATCAATGCCGCGGCCCCGATGAGCACGTCCATACCTCCGGCCGAGCAGGCGCCATAGTTCTGGCGGTGGAGTCCGGCAAACCGCTCTACGATGAGGCTGGCGAACTCGGACTCTCCAGCCAGGAACACCCGTTCCCAGGGGACGAAAACATCATCGAAGAACACCCACATGGCATACCGGCCGAACTTCGTATTGCCCATGTCAAACTCCGTCCCCTCGAGGAGGCGGTCATCCATGGAATGCCGGCCGAAGACATAGGTAATCCCCTTGGTATCGACAGGCAGGGCAAAGGAAACCGCATAGTCCTTATCCTCGGGGCGCAGGGAAACCGAGGGCATGGCCAGGAACTCTTCATGATTCAAAATCCCGCCCTGGTGGCCCTTCGCCCCCCGAACCACGATTCCGTTTTTGCGCTTCTCCACGATCCGGAGATAGAGGTCGGGGTCTTTCTGCTGGGCCGGCTTCAGGCTCCGGTCCCCTCTGGGGTCGGTCATCGTCCCATGGACCATGATGTCCTCCTCTTGGACCCAGGTCAGGTAATCCTTGAAGCGCGAATGATACGGGGTCTCATACTTATGGTCCGTCTCATAGGTCACGCTATAAAGAGCGTTCAGGGCGTCCCATCCCATACAGCGCTGGGCGCATTCCCCGGTCTTCTGGGCCACGAAGCGGATCAGCTTCACCTTGTCCATCAAGTCCTGGATGTTGTTATGTACCGATACGTAGCGGTTCACCGGCTCATTCACCAAGGGAGACTGGATCGTGAAGAGGTTGCGGTATTGCGGATCGTTGGCATACCGGAAAGTCAGGGCAGCTCCGCTCGCCGACCCCTTGATCAGGGGGTGGTCGATGATCTCCCCCACCCGTTCCCCCATAATGTACACTTCCGGTTTTTGTTTTCGAATACTGTCCCAATACTGCTGTTCGGTTCGAATTCCCATGTACCCTCCTACATGGATATGACTGATTTTTTAGGAGTTTGGCGCTAGCCTCGAGCCTTCCTCAAGGGTTTTCCCGCCATCCTCCCCGATGATTGTAATGGAATGAGCGAAAATGGCCCTTCCATTATACTTTTGAACCGTAATTGTGGAAATAAGAAATACGCCGAGGCATCCCGGTCGGACCTGGTTAATTATTAAATATTGTACAAGAACAACGTGGAAAAACGGTTATTTTTGGACGTTAGAACGACATTATTGAACCCCAAATCATCCTGCTAAGACGATAGAAATGCAATTGAAACCGGTGCTATTTTTCCGGCCGTTCCGGGGCAGATCTTATGGAGCTGATTTTGACCACAAAAAAGGGGATTTAAGGCGAAAAAGAGCCTTCTATGGGAGTATATGTATATTAAAATCAAAGAATTGGCTAGGTCCGACCCGGAAGAAGGAAAACTTATTCTCTTCCCCCGCCCAATACCGCGTAAAGCCGCACCTGGTTGGCGAGATTCACCAGACGGATGGCAATGAGCCCCGCTTGTGCTGCATAGAGGGAGCGTTGCGCATCGAGGACGCTCAGGTAGCTGTCAACTCCCCTTTCATAACGCAAATTGGAGAGGCGGTAGGTTTCGGCAACGGCATTCACCAGCGATTGTTGCGCCGATAGCTGTTCCTCCACCGTGCCCTTTACGGCAAGGGCATCGGCCACTTCCCTGAAGGCCGTCTGGATGGTTTTCTCGTATTGGGCCAAGGCGATTTCCCTTTCCACTTTACTGGCCTCATATGCCGACCACGTGCGGGCGTCAAAAATCGGCATGGCGATCTGCGGCGCGAGGCTCCACGTACCCGAGCCGGATTTGAAGAGCCCGGATAGCTCGCTGCTTGCGGTTCCGACGGCTGTCGTCAGGGCGATTCGAGGGAAAAAAGCCGCTCGGGCGGCGCCAATAAAGGCATTGGCGGCCTTGAGCCGATGTTCCGCCGCCAGAATATCCGGCCTGCGCAACAGCACCTCCGAGGGTATGCCGGAGGAAATTTCTTCCGGAGGGCTTACGTTGTCCAGCTCCGCGGGCAAGAGCTCGCTCGGCAGCGGAGAACCGACCAGAAGGTTCAAGGCGTTTTGATCCTGAGCCGTCAGTTGGGTGTAGCGGGCGACTTCTCCCCTGGCCGCATCCACTTGGGTTTGCGCTTGACGGAGATCCAGCCCCGATGCAAGCCCCTCTTCATAGCGCCGACGAATCAAACTGTATACCACCTGTTGGGTTTCCAGGGTGGACTGGGCCAGTTTGAGCCTTTCCCGATCCGCGGCAAGGGTGATATAGGAATTGGCCACCGCCGACACCAGCAAGATCCGGACGCTCCGGCGGGCCTGATCCGTAGCCAGATATTCTTCCAGTGCCCGGTCTTTCAAGCTCTGGATGCGGCCGAAGAAGTCAATCTCCCAGGAACTGATCCCAAGACTGACGCTGTATTGTTCCGCGGTCATTGCTTTGCCGGTGGTCGAAAGATCGGCTGGCACACGTTGCTGACTCCCACTGCCAACCGCATTGACCGCAGGCAGAAGCTCCGCCCGCTGAATGCCATACAGCGCCCTCGTCTTTTGCACATTCAAAGCGGCCAGCCGGAGGTCGCGATTGTTTTTCAGGGCTGACTCCAGGATCTTTTTCAGCTTCTCGTCGGTGAAAAATTCCTGCCACCTCACCTCGGGCGGGGTCGGACCTTTGGTTTCACTGTAGGCCGTGCCGGTCGGCCACCCCCCGGGAATCGGAGCTTCCGGTCTTTCGTATTTCGGGGCGAGGGTGCAGCCGCTCATCAAGAAGCCGATTCCAACCAATAGGAAAAACAGCTGTCTATTCATATCTTTAATCCCCTGATGTATTTGTCTCAGCGCGCTTGGCCGCTTTACGCATCCTGTGTCTGCCGAAGATCTTTTCGATCAGCACATAGAAGAGGGGTGCAAAAATGACCACCAGGACGGTGGCGGTCACCATTCCGCCCAACACGCCGGTGCCGATAGCATTTTGGGCCCCGGCACCGGCGCCGGTGGCCAGGGCCATGGGCAGGACGCCAAAGCCGAAGGCCAGCGAGGTCATCATGATCGGACGGAATCGTAATCTGGTCCCTTCCAGCGTGGCCTCGATCAGCCCCATCCCTTGTTCCACGCGCGCCTTGGCGAACTGGACGATCAGGATGGCGTTCTTGGTCGTTAATCCCAGGGTGGTCAGGAGACCGATCTGGAAATAGACATCATTGGCCAGCCCCCGCAGGCTTGAGGCGATGACACCGCCGATAACCCCAAGGGGGAGGACCAGCAGGATCGAGACGGGAATGGTCCAACTCTCATAGAGGGCCGCCAGGCACAGGAAGATCACGAAAATGGAAAAGGCGTACAGCAGGGGCGCCTGAGAACTGGACATTCGCTCCTGGTAGGAAAGCCCGGTCCAGTCAAAACCGATTCCTTTAGGCAGCTTAGCAACCGCCTCTTCCATGGCCTGCATGGCCTCTCCCGAGCTCCTCCCCGGCGCCGGCTCCCCCCAGATGTTGATGGAAGGGAACCCATTAAAGCGCGCCAGCTTGGGAGGACCGGATGTCCAGCGGCCGGAGGCGAAAGAGGAGAAGGGAACCATCATGCCGGCCGTATTCCGGACATACAATTTTTCCAGGTCCTTGGGCAACATGCGGTAGGGGGCGTCCGCCTGAACGTACACCCGCTTGATCCGGCCGCCCTGGATGAAGTCGTTGGCATAGGCGCTGCCGAAGGACGCCGAGATCGTCCTGTGGATGGAGGCAATGGGAACCCCCAGGGAGCCGGCCTTCTCCCAGTCCACGTCGATCCGGTATTCGGGCACGTCTTCCATGCTGTTGGGCCGAACGGCGGTCAATCTCGGGTCCTTTGCCGCTATCCCGAGGAGCTGGTTTTGCGCCTCCGTCAGGGCCGCTTGCCCCAGACCGCCCCGGTCCAGCAACTGAAAGTCGAACCCCTTGGCCGTGCCCAGCTCGACAACGGCCGGCGGCGGGAAGGCAAACACCAGGGCATTGCGGACACTCGACAGGGCCGCCATGGCCCTTCCCGCAACGGCCTTGGCCTTCAGGTCATCCCGGTCGCGAAGCTTCCAGTCCTTCAGCTTGACGAAGACCATGCCATTGTTCTGCCCCCTTCCGGAAAAGCCGATCCCGGAAATGGTCAGACAGGATGCAACCGCTTCTTTTTCGTTCTCCTGGAAGTAGCGCTGGATCTGCTCCGTAACCTTCTGGGTCTGTTCCAGCGTGGCGCCTTTGGGCATGATCACCTGGGCGAACAGCATCCCCTGGTCTTCATCGGGAAGGTAGGCGGTGGGCATGCGGAGAAATAGAACCCCCATGGCTGCCACAATCAGAAGGAAAATGATAATATAGCGGAGTTTCCTGGAAAGGGAATGACCGACCAGCCGCAGATACAGGTCTCTGGTTCGAAAGAAAACGCGATCGAACCACAGGAAAAACGGGCGCAGGAAAAAGATCGAGTTTTCCGCCGGTTCATGCCCCGCTGCCACCGGATTGAGAAGCGA
>JAOUFX010000265.1 GCA_029857975.1 Deltaproteobacteria bacterium
TTTTCTTCTTTCTCTTGTTTCTTCCTGCAATTTATCGGTCATTATCAAATCCTCCTGAAAACTAGATGATAATTTCCCCCACTTTCTTTAAGCTTCGCCGAAGACGGACTTCAGGTCAGAAGGAGATCAGCTGGAACTCAAACTTGGATTTATTGAAAGATAAATTAAAAACCTCCAAAATAGTTTTCGCACCCCCTTGGAGGTTTCATAGGACCATCTTTTGGTAACCCCAACTTCTCATTTTACACCTCAGATGGTTAAGGGTTTTGTTGTTGGGTTTACCTGGCTCCGAGGAGTAACGACGATTACTAAATACTCTAACGGGAATCGGTAGTCAAGGCTAAATTTGGCACAATTCAAAGGTCCCAAAATGATAGAGATCGTGTCAATCTCTGCACTTTGACAGAATTTTAGAATCGAAAGTATATCCAAACATCATTGAATATCGATTGAAATCTACATCTTCTGGGAAATTATGTCAACCGAAGAGTTCAGGAAGGAAGCATTGGGACAAGTATGCTTAAACCGGATTAAGCCTTTTTGTAAAACCGGATATTTAGGGGCGGGAAGTATAATATCGGGGGGCCGGGGTGGAAAATGGCCCTTGCTCCCTCACCCCTGAGAATACCACGATTTGGAAACTGAAGATTACGGATTGGAATGTTGAAAACAAGAAAGGCAGAGCCATTTTTGACCCTGCCACTCTTTAAAAATTGAATATATCTTTTTCCTATCGCAAATTATGGATAGCCATTAGTTTCGTTTCTGAGAAAACCTCAGCACACTAATAATAGGAAGACTACTTACTCTTTCTTAGACATTCCACGTTACCGGAAACCGATGCGGGGCGACTGTAATCTTTCAGGGTTTCCGCGGGTCGGTTCCGGGGGTCATCACGACTGAAGGAAACAGCGGGTTTATTCACAGGGGTTGGGTCACCCTCGTCTTGCTTGTACTCGATTATCCGGTACTCTTGGAACCCCATCCCTTCGCATAGTTCCTTAGATCGCCGGTACCAATAGTCACGATACACTCCCTTGTCCTTGACCGGTACTCCGGAGACATATATGTGATAAATGTTGCCTTTGACTTGGTAGTCTGAATACCCTAAGCCGTTGTGATCGTCTGCTTTTTTATACGGCGTTGGCCAACCACAGCCCACATTCATCAGCAGCACTATTGCAATTATAAATACCATAAATAACCTTGTCATATTTCCGCACCTCCCTTAGAGGGTTCACCATAACAAAACCCCATTCCTCTCAAATGAAAGAAATGGGGTTAAAAATCTCCTTACCATACCTTCCTCCCGAGCAAGGTGATTGGAGAGCTTAATTCTGAGGGGATGATAACAGAATGGGAGAAATTGTCAACTCCCTTATGGAAAAGGCCCTCTAACCCTTCTTAAAATCCTATTCTAACTGGCTTGATTTTGTCGAGGTTAAGACTTTCCCGGCTAACCCGATACTTCGTACACCCGGAAGGAAAGGTCTCGAAATAGGGACTTTAAAGTGGTTCACTAATTTCCCCTTTACCCCAGAAGGCAAAAACCCCTCAAGCAGGAGCCATCCTTTCCCCCCTTCCTTCAAAGAGGCTTTTTTTGTTTGTGGATTTGTGGTAATATTAAATATGGAAATGGAAAAAAAGATTTTGAGGTATTTAAGAAATAAACCAAATGGATCGGCAAGTTCTTTGGAAGTCATTAACAATTTATCATTAAAAATTACATATGAAGATTTTGATTCAATTATTGAAAATCTTTACTATAGAGGATTACTCTTAAAGCCTCATAAACAATCTCGTCATGGATCAGATCCCAAATACGATTTAATAATTATCTCCGATGCAGGAAAGAAATTCATCAAAAACTGAAAAGCCAGGGTGGTGAGGCAACCCTCCATCTTTTCCTGTCCCGCCAACATGATAATGTCTTTTACAAAGACTACATATTGTGGTAAATTATCAATATATAATATGTTCTCCTTTTTGAAGAGGAGAGTACTATGGTAAGGAATATTAATACCACAGTCAGGGGATGGGTTTTTGATCAGGAGATCATTAATGCCGTCTGGAACAAAGGTGAATTTATCTCCGGATATGATGAATCCCTGTACCGAAAAGATCAATGTGGTGCTTGGATCGCGAAAGTCGCCTATGGAATGACTGGGGATTATGGGTGGGAAATTGATCATACTGTCCCAGTGTCTAAAGGTGGAGTAGATCACCTCAGCAATCTTCAACCCCTCCATTGGCAAAATAACAAAGGCAAAGGTGATAATTATCCGAATTGGACTTGTACAATAACTGGGAAATAAGGGATACCTAAATCCGATAAAAATCATTAATCGATAATTGTTAGCAATAGAGTCCAATCTGCTCGGCAATTGGTAGCTGACTTACAACAATTACAATAGTGTCGAGGTAGGCCTGTAACCAAAATTAAATATCCACCTTCCACCCCCTCAACCAAAAGCTGAAAAGCCAGGGTGATGAGGTGTGGGCTTTTAGGTAGTTTTTCTTCTGTCTTGCTCTTAACCCCTAACCAAGCCTAACAACCCCTAATCCTAAGCCCCTTCGATGGGGCTTTTTTTGTTTTGGGATTTGTGGAATTCACCTACAAATCATTGCTGGGAACCATATCCGATAACCGAGGATTACTATTTGAAAGTGAGGAACGTTCAAAGTAACCGGCCTGCGCGGCTTTTCGCGCAGGTCCGGTTGACTGCCGGGTTAGCCATCCGGCGAACTAGTAGGACCGGAGGGAGATGCCCCATTTGCCGGAGACTCGTATAACGATCCAGAGGTTCTTGTGCATGCTGAGGACATCTCCATTCTTGCTCCGCCGGGAATATGTGACGACGAAGTGCACCTTGTTCCGACTTACAAGTACCGCCTCCTTCGCCTCGTACTGCGTGTAATGCCAACCAGAGGCCAGCAGCTTCTCAAAAAAGTCGGTGGGGTGTTGCCCTGCCTCTGGCCAATCGAGGCGTTCCGACCCGGAAAGCATGACATGAGGGAAGTGGAGTTCTCCATCCATTCCGTTTGCGTCGCACACGTTGAAGAAGGCAGTGAACCGATCGAGGCACTCAGACGCAGCCCGAACAAGCTCGGCTTCGGGTTCCTCTGATTGTTGCGGTCTCACGAACTTGGCGAAGTCGCTCATTTCACTTCACTTGATGGTGGCTAACAATGATTATACATTCTGTATAAAACCAGCAAAGGCAGACTGTTTCAGTCCGTATAAGACAACTGAGCATTTTTGCGCTCATGCTCGAAAAGCTTACTATTTCAATGGAATATCTATTATCGCCGGGGGAAAGGTTTCGTCTTATACAGACTGTATAAGACGGCTCAAATGCTGGATTATTTTTTGAATTATACAGATTTGGAGCAAAGTGGTCAACCGATACTTTCAGGAAGAACTCCTTTTTATTCAAGGAAATTTCGGCTTCCTGCCGAATTTAACGCTAACACCTACAAGTCCTCAGGAGGAGGTTAATTGGAGAATTGAAGATTTCCAATTGAAAGTGGGTAATCTGATAACATATCGGCAGAGGTAGCCTAGATAAATCAAACCGATACTTGGTCAATCGGCCAAGAAACCCGAATGGCAGTCCCTTTTCCCCTGACGGATTCAATACTGAAAGACCCACCTGAAAGTTCGGTCCGCTCTCTCATGCTACCCATCCCGAACCCTTTCTTGATATCTTTCAAATCAAACCCCAGGCCGTTATCCTGAATAACCATTTCTACCTTGTCTTCGGTTCTCCGCAAGATGAGGCAAACGAGGTCCGCTCTACTATGCTTAGCGATATTGTTTAGGGCCTCTTGCAACACTCGGTAGATCACCGTCTTAAGTGGGGCTGACACTTCGTTTTCCTGGATGCCGATCTGTGGCTCGATGCGGATAGCCGAATAAACCCTTTTAAATTCCCGACAGAACCACCCAATAGTGGCTAGGATACCCAGATCATCAAGGATGGGGGGCCGCAAATCTATCTGGATTCTTCGAACTTCTTCAATGCTTTCTTGCACCATTGGGATAATGGCCTTCAACGATTGCTCTTTTGCCTCACTTTCACCCTTTTGTTGGATGAAATCCTCTACCATAAATTTGACGGCGGTCAACATTTGCCCGATCCCATCATGGAGTTCACTAGCAACCCGTTTTCTTTCTTTTTCTTGTACAGACAGAACCTCAGAGGAGAGAAGTCGAAGTCGACCCTCTGATTCCCGCAGTGCCATCTCGGTCTGCTTGCGCTCTTTTATTTCCTGCTTTAGCTGGGCAGTACGTTCCTCCACACGTCGTTCCAGCTCGTTGCGAGCCTTTTGAAGCTCCTCCTCGCTTCGTTTGCGTTGGACAGCAAGGGCATAGACGACTGCCAGGCGTTCAACCAACGAAAGATCTCTCTCAGTGTAATCATGATCCGAGTTAGCGAGCGAAATTTGGCCGACCAATGTTCTATCAAAAAGCGCTGGGACGGAAAGGAAACGACGGATGGGTACATGGCCTTCGGGAGTTCCTGATGACCGCGGATCGCTCGATGGGTCATTGGTCATAAGGGGTTTTCTATTATTGAGCACCCACCCCCACAGCCCTGTGAACTTCTTAAAGACAATATCCTTGTTTTCGATCTGGCAAATATCCCAGATATCTCTCGTGAGGGTAGACGTGATATGGTAGCCCGTTTGTGGGTCGATAACAGAGACAAAACCAAACCCGCTGCTGGTAAGACGCTTGGCTTGCTCCAGCACAACGAACGAAATATATTCAATTGGTTTGGGTAAAATCAGTATACTTGATAGGTTGGCTATTGCTTCGTTGACTGAGGCCTCCCACAATAGCCTCTCCTCTACCCGCTTGCGCTCAGTGATATCAACCCAACTCCCTAAATAATATTTGGACTCTCCAGTGCTTTTTACAGACGTCGAGGTTATCTCAACGAAGAATCGCTCCCCAGATTTTGTTTGGAAATGCTCCTCAAGCTTGTATGCTCCTTTTCTTTTGAGAACAGCTTCCTCAAAATCCTTATGGATTTTTTCCAGTGTTTCTTCCGTCCACCAAGGATATGGAGCCTTGGTGCCGACAAGCTCTGCTTTGGAAAAACCGGTTAGCTTTTCCATGGCCGGATTCGCATATCTTATCGAAGTATCAGAATTGATAACCACGATAGGATTGGGAGAATTGGCCAGCAACCTTGAACTAAATTCCTCATTCTCTCGTAACGCTTGCTCGACCTCTTTCAGGCGTAGGAGAAGGATGTGCTGTTCGCTGACCACGGCGTCCACCTCTTCGCGTCGCAGGGCTGCAAGGGCCGCCTCGGCCTCGGCCAGGCGCTCTTCCAGTTCCTGGTAGGTCGGTTTTTTGATTCTCATGATGCGCCTCGGGTGAGTTGCAGCGCGGAAAGGATCTTGTGGGTATTGCTCAGGGTGCCAAAGATCGTGA
>JAOUFX010000266.1 GCA_029857975.1 Deltaproteobacteria bacterium
GTGGTTGAATTCCATCGTAGAGATTTAAATTTTTAAAAGAATAGCCAGGTTTGGTCTTTGATCGAGAAAATTCTTAAAAGTTTAAAAGTTAGGAAACTGACTAAGTTTTTCTTCCTGGTCATTCTTTTCCCTAAAAATTATTTCGTCTCCCCCCCTGAAATCACCTAAACACGCCAGAAAGTCTTCGGTCGGGGGTCGAGGTCCTGGATAGGATCGGAAGAAGTATTTAGGACAAATTTAGTACAGTCCGAAAAAAAAGGGGTTACAGAATATCTTAACCCCTTAAAATTGCGAGCTTTCTACAAATTTAGCTTCGCTCCACGAATTCCACGATGTTCCCATCCGGATCCTTAACCATGGCAATGCGCACTCCGGGGCGAACTTCTTTTTCCGGTATGGCAAACTCAATCCCTTTGCCTTTGAGTTCCGCGCAGAGTTCCGCAAGATTTTTAATGACGAAAGTTACGTAGCGGAATCCTAATTGAGATTCCAGCCCGATGAGGCCTTTCGGGGGTACACTCTTGGGCTCGATCAATTTAAAATCGCTGGTGCCGAAGCGCAGGCGGTGCATGGTTCCAAACCATACGGGGGTGATCCCCACAAATTCCAGCCCTAATATATTCTGGTAGAAATTAAGGCTGGCCTTGATATCACTTACAACAATTCCCAAATCCAAAGAATCCTTAGCCGGCTTCATCATTTGTTTAGACTCCTTTCGGTCTCTCCTCCTTCTAAAAAAGAAGTCGGATATTTTAAATCTAACTTACAGGAAAAACCTCCCTCCTTCAACAGGAATATTAAAAACGGATTTTCAAGGCCTCAAAAGGGCCGTCGAGTTTGAATTTTATGGTGTTATCATCATATTCCGCCTTGCTCTCAAAATAACGGTAGCCTGCCGAGATTCCCACGAATTTTATGGGGTTGATATTCAGGCTGGCCTCGGCGTCGATGACATGCCCATATCGCCCCAAGGGAAGGCCAGAAACTCTGGCAGTCAAATTTACCCATCTAACCGGGTAGATGCGACCGATAAGGCCAACCATGGGAATGGGGACGGCGGCATCTTCTTTCTCGTCAAGGGCCAATGTTGGGGCCTTCAACTCCATCCTTACATCGGCCAACAGGATATCGAACGTCCCTCCCAGGAACCCCAAATTCCCCGCCAGAAAATCATATTCATACCCCGCCTTGAAAAGATTGAGGTCCAGTTTAGATTGCACTCTCGTCCCGGCGGTAAAGGTTTTCCCGGAAAACTCTATGGTCTGGGTGATGACTTTATCTCCATCCCATTTAAGAGGGATGACCGAGAAATTGAACTTGTGTTTTCTGGCGAATTTTATCTGTAGCCGCGCTTCCCCAAAATCTTTTCGTTCGTCAAAGCCCAAATCATTAACCGGTTTAAATTCTGTCCCGACCCCGTCTTCCACGATTTTAACCGCAGAATCCAACTTAGGCTTCCAGTAGCGCCCTTCAATCTCGATGTTATAATTCTCCCCCACCTGGGCCCAAGACAAAAACGGCCAGAGAATCACTGCGGACAGGATTCCCAAAAAAGAGCAAATTCTTTTCATGCTTCCTCCTTGCGAAAGAATTTTTCTTCACCTTAAGAAGGATGGTCAATTTTAACTTTGTTCGTCCTTTTAGAGAATCCCCTCTCGAAAAAGGGGGAGACCTGATGGAAAAGAATTATGGCTAAGAAGATACCCCCCACATCGAGGAAGACGTCCGTGGCCGAAGCCTCCCGGCTGGGGATGAAGGATTGATAAAACTCGTCGCCGCTGGCCACAGCGATGGCCACGAGAGCAGCAAAAATATACCGCAATTTTGAGTGGTTTGTCGGCCTGGCCTGGAAAGCTAAGGCCAGAAGGATGGTCAAAATACCATACAAAGGAATATGCAGCAGGCTCATGGGATTGAAGATGCTGATCTGGCTTATCAGGGCCGAATCGGCCAAGGAAAATATTCCCAAGATGTAGGCGGCAGATAATACGGCAAAAAAATAATTCATCGTCTTCGCTTTTGAGTTCCCCTCTTTAATTTAAATTTAATAGGACGCAGATTTACGCAGATAACCGCAGAAACAAAAAAGACGCTATGCGCATAGCGCTATGCACTAAGGGACTTTCTGTGTTTACCCTGTGAGATAGTAAACATCTAACAGGGTGAATCCGTGTCCAAAAAGGAATTTCCTATACAATCAAGTTAAGATCCACCTTAGATAGATTAAAATGTTTTCACGGTTTTTCCCGTTTGTCAAATCCAAAACGATTTTTGATAAAACCAAAAAAGGCTCTGCCCCACAGAGGACACAGCGCGGCAATGCCGCAACCCAAAATTTATTGGATGCGGATTAACGCAGAAAAAATTAAAATATGCTTAATAATGGACTCGTAAAAAGTATGAAAATACTCTTTTTGGTCATTCCCGTGCAAAAGGAACCTGCCCCGTGCTTGATACGGGGGACGGTATCTTGACTCCCGCTTCCGCGGTAGAGTCGACTTTTTGCGAAAACATCCTTAATAAAATTTGCAGAGTTCGTAAGTTAGTTGTAAAAAAAAGGTTGAGCTTAATTTTTTCAAATCCTTCTTTTAGCCCCTTGTTAGCCTTGTGAAATTGTTTCTTTAGGCTACGCCAGGCATCCGGGTAGCAGGTCTTGTTTTCAAATTTCCTTTACAAACAATTGGCTTACCCATATACTTACCCAGAAGTGAGTTTTTATCAAAGGCTAAAAAAGGAGGCCACTGTGTGTAAATCAGGAATATTTATTATTACCCTATTCCTGCTTTTGTTGCCTTTTTCCGTCCCAGTGTTAGCCGCTGCTGACCCGGCCGATGATCCTGGAAGCAAGGATCATCCGCTTTTTACCCGCATGCTCAATTTCTATATAGACAGCTATGAAACAAAGCAATTTGGCGGTCACCAATTTATGGACAAGCAGGGCAAGCCCCTTCCCATAGAAGGACGTTTTTATAAAATAAGCTATTGCATCAAAAGGGGCAAGGAACCCCCCAGCGAGATTCAGATCATTCGGAACCACACCAATTCCATTCAGAAAATAGGTGGTGTTCTTCTGCTTGTGAACGATAAGAATGCCTATTGCACCATTAAAAAAGGCGGCATGGAAACCTGGGTACAAATTCATCCGTGGAACCAGGGAGATTGTTACACCTTGACGATTGTTGAGAAGCAGGAAATGGCGCAAGATGTGATCGCTGAAGCCAAACAAATGGCGCAAGAGATTACGAACACGGGCAGGGTTGCCGTTTACGGCATCTATTTTGACACGGATAAGGCTGATTTAAAACCGGAATCAACTCCCGCCTTGGAGCAAATTGCCAAGCTCCTGAAAGAAAACGCGTCCCTCAAACTTCATGTTGTTGGCCATACGGACAGCACCGGCAATTTTAGCCATAACATGAAACTCTCCCAGGCCAGAGCCCAGTCGGTCGTCAAAGAACTGACCGGCAAGTATGGGATTGCCGCTGAGCGCCTGACCGGGCACGGGGTGGGTCCTCTGTCCCCCATTGAAAGCAATCGCCCGAAAGAAGGCAGGGCCAAAAACCGCCGCGTCGAACTTGTCGAGCAGTAATGTTTATAAGGCTGGATTGGGCAGTCAGAGAGGCTTTTGGCCCCTCCCGGCTCAAGGCAATATTCTTGGGAGCGGACGGGGGGGACTGGGTATGGGAAATGTTTTCTCGTGGAGGAAGGAAAGAATGGGCATCCGTGGATTTACCGGCCTTTTTTCAATCCTGGCGTTTTCGTTTCTCCTCGCACCTACGATCGCCACCCTCGCGGCCGGCACGGACTTCGAAAAGCTGCATAGGGACCTGCGCTGGAAGGTGGAGCGGGAAGCCTATGAACCGCCCGGTAAAGGAGCTCTCGAGCTTCATAAAGATTGGATGCGGCGGAAGGCGGCCGACCGGGACAGGGCAAGGATGCTCGCCGCCCAGGCCCAAAACGAAGGCAATCCCTACTGGGCGGAGCAGTTTCTTGAAATAGCGGAATTAGCGCAAGGGTTCGCCAACTACAACGTAAGGTGTGCCGTAGGGTATTATGTGTATACGACGGATAGCTGGCGTGATGCTGTCGAAAAGTCAAAGGAACCGGGCTGGTCGCTCTACCAGTACGTCATGTCCCTTGGGCTTGACGCCGACATCGTGCGCAAAGTCGTCCAATGCAACATGCGGTTCGCCATCGGCTACGTCGAGTCGAACCACCAAGATGTGTACTGCCTCTACCGCGGGCGCGTGAGTGGATGGGGGCGTACGCTCGATGCCGACGGTATCGTTCGCCTGCCGACCCTGGATGCCGACGTTCTGTGCCTCTCGCGGTCGGCCTTTCACACCGACTGCGAGGGATATCCTCATGCTGATCCGGATGAGGGACTCGGGTGGGTGGAGGAGATCCGCGAGGTCTGCGAGCTTTTCAGGCTCTTCGAGAAGAGCGAGGCCACGGACCTGATGAATCAGTATCTGATGGACGCCTATTGCTGGCTCATCGACAAGCCTGCCGGCGCATACCCCGAAACGTCCCAGTCCAGCCTCCACCGTTACCGTTCGCTCCGCTGGCATTATAAGCTTGCCGAGAAACATCAACTGGAGAAGTCGAAGCAGTTTCTAAATGGGCTTAAAGGAACCGTCTTCGGCGTTGTCGAAATCGACGAGGGCGGGGTCTTAAGGCCTGCAAACGGCGCAGTGGTGGAGATCATCGACCACGATGAGACGTTCAGCGCGAAGACCGACGCGAAGGGGCGCTACGAAATCAAGGACGCGCCGATTTCTTCCCGGTGTTCACCGGTATTCATTTCCGCCACATATCGCGGCAAAACAGTGGAGAGCCGCTACGAAGGGATCCTCGACGAGCCGAAGCCGGATGAACGCGTGGAGAAAAACCTCGTCGTGCCCGGCGGCGAATGGCAATGGAACGGCTCGCTCAAAGTTTCGCTGAATGAACACTTCCAGTGCAGCAAAAGGGATAAGGGGGCCGAAGAAGTCACGCGGGAGTTTTTCGAACGCAACGCCATGGTCACCTTTCGGCTGAAGAAACTCGATCTCGAGGAGAGCCCTGCGGCGCGCATCGCGGACGACCTTCCCGACCTCAGGCTGTCGGGCACTGTCCAGGCCCGCGCTTACTACAACAACAATAGCAATACACCGGAGAGTCGCCGCAAGGACAGGATGGTAGGCTTGGGGCGGGAGAACCTCCGCCCCGCCGACGTGCAGATCTCCATCAGCCGGGACATCGAGTCCATGCAGAAGAAGATCGAGGCGATCGCGAAGCGGGGATCTGCCGGCGACCTCAAGGCGCTTGAGGAAATGAATAAACTCCTTATGGGTTCACCCGAAGGGGGGACAGCCGTCGCCGTGGTCGTCACGATTCAAAAAGGGGAACCATGGAAATTGAAGATGCACCGCCATGTCGAGGAAAAACAGGAGGGCG
>JAOUFX010000267.1 GCA_029857975.1 Deltaproteobacteria bacterium
AATTTCAATAACAGAAGAAACTTGCCGTACCCACTCCAGACGGGTTTTACGGTTTTCCAGCGTAGCCGCAATGTCCAGCATGGCCAGCTCATCGGCCCCTTCGTTTTGGTAGAATCGGGCGTGTTCCACCGGGTCGCCGGCATCCCGCAAATCGACAAAATGAACTCCCTTGGTAACCCGTCCGTTTTTCATATCCAGGCAAGGCATGATCTTTATTGCCTCCATCTTTTATCCTTTCTTTAAAGCGTGGTATAAGGCTCATATCTTGCGTAAAAAATAACTTTCCCATCCTCCCAACCCCTCTTTAAAAAAGGGGGGCAAGGGGGGATTTTCGCAGCATGCGGCCTGCAGCCTCTCATGCCATACTACTAAAAAAATCCCTACAAAGAAAGAGCCTAATTTGTTCATCATGAAGTGTGCAGAAGAAGCAAAGACTTGGCCGAGATGGAGCGGGAGGAAGGGCCTTGCCGCACCTTGGTTGGGGCCCAGGAGCCAGGGCGATTCGCGCCGGCAGCATCGGCCTGGATATTTCTTGGAAAGGGGAAGCCCCTTTCCATCCGCCGCAGGGGGCGGGGCGCTTCTTCCCGCCTTATCCTCAGAGAAATCAGCGCCTTATGGTGCCAAGCGAATCGCCCTGGCTCCTGGGCCTTGGCAAAGCCATATAAGAAAACCGGGGGTGGCAAGAAATAATTCCTCTTGAAATCAGGCTCAGTGGTGATAAATTAAAAGTATATAACTATGGATAGGCTTAAAAATCTGCGTCCCTATCTCTAAATCTCGGGAGATCGAATGAAGCTCGGTACCTTTGAAATCAGCGGCAGAAAACGGTGGGGAGCATTTGAGGGGCATTGGGCCGTAGACCTTTCCGCGTCTTATCGTGCTTTCCTGGCGGCGAAGGGAGTACTCGACCCGGAGGCAAAGGCAGATGCCGAACTGCCGCCAGAAGCAGGACAGTTTATTTCCCAGAATGAAATTTCTTTGCCCGCGGCCAAAAAGGCGATCGATTTTGTGCGGAAGAAAAACTTCCAGGTTCCTGATTGCGCCTACCCTGTTTCCCAGATTACCTTCCGGGCATCCCACCGCCCTCCCAAGATCATCTGCACGGGAGTGAATTACGAAGACTACCGGAAGCTCATTGGCATCCAGTATTCCCCCGTCCCGCTGGTCTTCCTTAAATCTCCTTCCTGCGTGATCGGACATGAAGAAACGATTTTTTTGCCTCAAGGGTATGGGGTTTTTTACCACGAATGGGAATTCTCTTGCGTCATTGCCAAAAGATGCAAAAGGGTTCCCCAAGAGAAAGTAAACGAGGTAATCTTTGGATACACCATCCTCAATGACATCACGGCCAGGTCTCTCGAAGCTACCAACCGGGAATTCCAACCCTGGGGGAAAAATATCGATACTTTTGCTCCCATGGGCCCCTGGATCGTGACTCCCGAGGAAATGCCTCAGGACCTCTACCGTCTGAGAACATTGCGGAGGCGCAATGGGCAATTGGAGTGCGAATCCAACACGGCCAATATGAGGTTGGGATTCGGCGAGATCATCGAGTTCGTAAGCAACTTTTGGACCCTGGAGCCCGGGGATGTAGTGACCACGGCAACTCCTCCTGCCGGCCCTTTTCAGCCCGGGGATGTGATCGAAGCGGAGATCGAAGGGATCGGGGTTTTACGAAATCCAGTGCAGGGTGTCCAGGTAGATCCAAAGTATGCCGAACAAATCCGGTTAAAGGATGTAGTATAACCTAAAAAAGGCTCTGCACCACAGAGGGCCCAGAGGAAAATTAAGATAAAAAAAGGAAATAAACTCCTTATTTTTGTACGGGTGGTGGAGCCTTTCCATCAGCCTACCGGCGATTATGTTATCGATGAAAAGCAGATTGCGAAAATTGAAGCCGAACATAAGCTCGCTGCGGAAGAGTACCAAAAGCCGCTGGTCAAGCGGGTGAAATATGAAGGGGTCAGCGTCCAGAACAAGGTTTTGTTCGGGAGAGTCGCGGAAGGGCTGGCAGATTTTGCCGGGAAGAATCAGATTGATCTGATCGTCATCGCCACCCATAGCCGATCGGGAGTAAGCCGCTGGGTGGGGGGGAGCGTAGCGGATCGGATTCTGCGCTCTTCCTGCGTTCCGGTTCTCATGGTACGGGCCCCTGGGTGCGTACCTGGGATTTGATGGGCAACAAAATTTTAAGAAGAGATCACCCTGGCCACCTGTCCGGCATAGACGACCACGTACCTCAGCAAGAATCCACCCAGGAGAACAGAGGCCGTCACCGCTCCTGAAATCCAGGGGTTGTGCTCCCGCAGAGCCACATGCTTGATAAAGTGGGGGATCAACTCATAGATTTCGAGGAGCAGAGGAAGCAGGATTCCCAGGCCTACGACCAACCCCCAGAACAGGAAGGTAAATTCCCCTCCCATGATCAGTTGGGCAGCCTCCACCGAGCTGCGGGGCGAGGAATAGAGCCCGAAGATGAAAAGAAGGACGGCGATGATGGATAAGACCATGAGGGCGAAATCGATAGCATGAACCATGAACTTATTGGTCTCGATCTCCTCCCGGGTCATTCCTCCAAATCCTTTGATAAAACAGCCCACAAAACAAATGGAGGCTGTGCCGGTCTTCAGGGCCGATACGAGAAAAAGCATGGGGAGCATGGGATTGTTCCAGAAAGGCCTGGCCACCAGAGCTCCCAGGAGAACTCCCGTATAAATTCCCAACAAAAGAGAGACCGGAATTCCTGCCAGGCCAACCCAGCCGCGAATTCCGTTCAGGTTCTCCCGGCGAATTTTTTCCAGAAGGGGGCTCCACTTGACGGTCCGGATAATTTTTACTTTTTCCCACTTTGGGGGAATCCGTTTGAACAGGTCCACCAGTTCGAAACGCTCGGGGAGCCAGAGGTAAAAGTAAAGGAAACTAAGGAAGGAAAATATCAAAAGAAGCCATGATCCCAGGGACATAACTGAATGGGGTTGAAATGTTACCAGCAGCTTCCAGAAAAGGAAAGGTCTTTCCAGATCGTAGACGAGGCAGAGAATCCCTAAAATCAGGGGAAAGGGGGCGATGTAAGCTCCGATCCGGGTAATATTCTGGTATTTTTCTTCGCCAAGGAAATAGGCCAGCGCCGAAATGGCAAAAGCTCCGGCGCTGACTCCGGCGACAAAAAGGTAGAGCGCTACACTCCAATTCCAGAAAACAAAAATCTTTCCTTCCATTGGAAACTCCTTCACGTATTAGCCACAGAGGACACAGAGAGCACAGAGAAACAAAGAAATTGTAAATATAAAGGCTAAAGAAACCAGCTTAATAATTTTTTACCAATCAAGACGGATAATTTACGCCTCGGGGTTTATATTTAACTACATTTAAAGCTCTGTGGCCTCGGTGATCTCTGTGGCGAAATAAACGTTTTGATTCGCCCCCGGCGAATCTTTTTTCAGCTTCACCCGCCCCCTATCTTGGGTTTGAAGTTGGGGTCCGCTTTCCCCATGGAAGCATCCCGAAAAATGGCCGGGGTATCTTTGGTGTAAGCAAGCTCCAGCGGCTCGTTCAGCTTTCCCGGAACCGAGGCCATTCTCCAGAGTTTTTCCTGGTTGCCCAGCCTCGAGGGTTTCTCTTTCTCGCTGCACCCGGCGAGGATGGCCATTCCTCCCACCGTCAGTGCGGCGAAAATGGATTCAATGAAGGTTCTGCGGTCCATGGTCCTTGGCCTTCCCTTCTTTCTTTTCGTGGAGTAGAAATAGGTAGATGAGTTCGATCGCGTTGCGATAAAAGGGGTGGGGATGGGCTCGCCCCATCTGATCCCTAAGGTTCGGAATCCAGTTCAAATGATCCTCAATAAACCTTTGAATTTGCTCTGGGCCTGCTGAGTGGTAAAGGAAAGATAGGAATTCCAGCTCGAGCACCAGATGATCCGGGGTGCTGCGGAATTTTTCCGGGACTTCCAAGGACAATTCGCGAAACATTTGCCGCATATGGAGGGCGCAGTCTCCCATGAGGAGCCCTTTGGTGCCGGCAAAGGCCAGGGCGCATCCACTGTCCTGCGTCCAGGGTTTATAGGTCGATTCTACCAGGGAAATTTTTTCGCCGTGCCCATCGGTAAAAAGGCGGGCGTATTCCCTCTGCAGGGCGGGCAGAAGATCTTCCGGCTTTTTCCCGGCGAAGAACTCCGAGAGAAGCCGTGGATCGCCTCCCCACTGCCGGACGTTTTCCTCGCCAAGGGACCGCATGGCTTCTTGGTCCAGCTCGGCCGTCATGGTCCCCTCCGGCGCGGCCAGGAGAGAAGCGGCCCAAGCGCAAAAATATTCTTTCTCGGCGTTAGTCATTCCCTTAGGCCTTCCTATAAAAAATCCTCGGTTTGGTATTCAGGGTCATTTTAAATTGTTTCAGCCGAATCCGATTTTTAGCGATGTACTGGGAGATTTCACTGCTGGGGTCGTCCAGGTCTCCGAACATGCGAACGCCGGTCATACAGGTGGTCATGCAGGCGGGCTTCCCGCCTTTTTCCACCAATTCAATACAGAAGCGGCATTTTTCGATGTAGCCTTCTTTTTTGATAATCCGCACGTTGTAGGGACAGGCGGCGATGCAGTATTTGCACCCGATGCAGTCTTTTTCGTTGACCAGGACAACTCCATCCTTCCTTTTGTGAGAAGCCCCTGTGGGGCAGACCGATACACAGGGCGGGTTGTCGCAATGCTGACACTGGACGGGAAGGAATTCCCGGGTAAAATTAGGGAAGGTCCCGTATTCCCTCTCTTCCAGGTGGTTGTAAGCTTCCTTCTCCCGCAAATTGTTTTGATTCTGGCAGGCGACGCGACAGGCGGAACAGCCTACGCACTTCGTCTCGTCGATGACCATCCCGTATCTTGCCATCTTTTCCTCTCTAAACCTTTTTCACCTGCACGATGATTTCCGAGGACATGGCATGACCCACCGTGGGATCGAACAGGGTGGGGAGGAAATCATTGTAGGATAATCCCAGATCGTAGGCGGTGGTCAAATTCTTGGAAAAAATACCGTAGCCGCTGGGAAGCCAGGCACAAGAGGGGTGAATTCCCTCGGTCAATTTCACCCGGATCTTCCCCTCGCCGACCAAGGATTTGATCATTATGAGGTCTCCATCCCGTAAACCCAGTTGCGCTCCCCTCTGTCGGTTCATCCATAGCCGGATCAGGTCGTAGCGGTGGCTGATCTCCATGAGGTAAGGCTGATTGGCGGTCATGGCATGGGTGTGGAACGCCTGCTTTCCATGGAGGAGGCGGAAGGAATGGGGATCTTGGGGGTCGGGGGATACCAGAGGCTCTTCCCAGCGGGGAATGGGCGGAAATCCCAGTTTTTCCAGAGTCGAGGAATAAATCTCCGCTTTTCCCGAGGGGGTGTCCAGCCTGTCGAACCCTTCCTGCCACGGCTCCCCCACGAAGAGG
>JAOUFX010000268.1 GCA_029857975.1 Deltaproteobacteria bacterium
AAAAATTTGTTAAGAAAAAAAATGAATCTCACAGAGATCGCAGGGAACGCAGAGAAAGAATTTAGAAATTTATTGGAATGGATTTAATAAATCTCTGTGGCCTCTGCGGGCTCTGCGAGATAAATCTTTTGGTTGCGGCTATGCCGCGCTGTGTCCTCTGTGGTTAGATTGCGGTGAGGAAAAAATATGAAAAAAGTAAAATCCATTATCTTGGCTGGCAACGGTATCAACTGCGAAATGGAGATGGCCCATGCCTGCCGATTGGCCGGTTCAGAGGTCGTGGACATTGTCTACCTGTATGACATCCTCTCGGGAGAGATCCAGTTGGATAATTATCATTTCCTGAACCTTCCTGGTGGGTTCTTAGATGGGGACGATCTGGGATCGGCAAAAGCCATGGCTCACCGCTTAAAGTATGCCAAGATCGCCGGAAGCGGGGAGTGTCTGGAAGAAGTCATTCTCCGTTTTATCGGGGAGGGAAAACTTGTTCTGGGTGTGTGCAATGGATTTCAACTCATGGTCAAAGCCGGCCTCCTGCCAGGTTTTGATGGGAATTATGGGAAAAAAGTGGTAACCCTGACCTGCAATGACTCTGGCCGGTTTGAGGACCGCTGGGTTTACCTCAAGGTGAATTCCCACGGACCTTGCATCTTCACCAAGGGGTTGAAAGGGGTATACCTGCCCGTACGGCATGGAGAAGGAAAATTCATTCCACAAGATGGGGTGGTCCTCAAAAAGCTTCAGCAGGAAAATTTAATTGCCTTGCAATATTCCGAACCGGATTACCAGAATCCCACTATGGAATATCCCTTGAATCCTAACGGGGCCATTGCTGCCATCGCCGGAATCTGTGACCAGACCGGGCGTCTTTTCGGCATGATGCCCCACCCGGAAGCCTATCTTTATTCTGTCAACCACCCCCGCTGGACCCGGGAAAGAGTTGCGGAAGAAGGGATGGGGTTAGCGATTTTCCGCAATGCTGTAGAATATATCAGAAAAGTACTATAACCCGGATTTCTTAAAAAAAACATTTGATCAAAAGCGCCGGATGCAGTATAAAATAAAATTTCATTGCAGGTCATGCCTTATCGGTTACAGCATTAAAGTAACTTCAACGAGAAAGGAGGGGTAAATATCGGAAAAACAGCGGCAGGGGAAAAAACCTTTCCCAATTTTTCTTGACCATAATTTATATCAAGGAGGTACAAAAATGAGATCACATCATTGCAGAAGTTGGATCCCTTTCCTTATAATTCTCGGCCTTACTTTATTGCTGGTTGGGAATTCCTTGGCGGCAGACCCAGACCCCAAAAAAGTCAGCGCCGTGTTGAAAGCCGGCGGGGGGACTGTCGGAGGCGTGGGCTATGTCATGATGACCGGCATGTCGAAGGTGGTCAAAGATGCTTATCCACGTTTGGATATTTCCGTGGTTCCCGGCGGATGGGTAGGAAATATCCCCCGCGTGGATAAGGGGGAGTTGGATGTCGCCCACACGACCATTGCCGCGGCCAGCATGGCCAAGTTGGTCAAGCCTCCCTTTGAAAAGCCTGCGAAGAATGTAAACTCCATCTTTGCCACCCAGGAAGGGCTGTTTTATGCAGCTTTCGTTCGGAAGGACTTTCCGGCAGATACGCTGGAAGATATTTTCAAGAAAAAAGTTCCAGCCAAGCTTTGCACCCTTGCCCTGGGAAACCTCACCGAGCTCATGTGGCGCCAATTCTTCCTCTATCACAAAACGAGCTGGGAAGATGTGTCGGCCAAATTGGGCGGGAAAATGAATTTTGTCACCTGGGGTGACGCCGTCAACCTGATCAAAGATGGACACGCCGATGGCATTTTGGCCGTGGGTACGCAGAAGATTGGATGGGCGATGGACCTCACTAGATCTCGCCCTATGAAAATTCTAAAGTTTACTGAAACGGATCTGAATTATATGAGCAAGACTTTCGGTTTCGGGAGAGCAATTATACCCGCCAACACTTATACTGGTATCACGGAGGATGTGGTTTGCCCCACCGACTCGGGCATGACGATCATCAATAGCAAGATTGAGAGCAGCCTGGCAACAGCCATCCTGGCCGCCCTCTGGAATGGGGCTGAAAAATACGCCAAATACCATGCAGGTTTGGCCAATTTTAAACCCCTAGGAATGTGCAAGGGGATGCCTCTTCCCCTTCATAAAGCGGCTGTAAAGTTTTACAAAGAAAAAGGTTGCTCGAAATAAAAAAAGCCCTTGGTCTTGCTAATTTTTTAAAAACCAATTAATATCATGTGCCTCCTCTCCTTAAGGAGGCACATCAGTTTTTAACTAATTTCATAAAAAGCCTTTTCTCGCCTGTTCGCCTGCAATAAGGCCTCAAGTGAGAATGCCCGGGAGGAGGATATCTTTTGCCTGCGACTCATGAAGGCCGTTCCGCTAATTCTGCGGAAAAAATAATCAAAGTGATTATTGGCGGTATTGGAGTAGGGATCAGTTTATTTCATCTCTATACCGGAGCGTTCGGAACCCTCGAAGCCTATTCCCAGCGTTTTGTTCACCTCTTGACTCTTATGACCCTTGCCTTCTTGATCTATCCGACATCCAAAGACTGGTCGAGTAAAAAAAACAACCTGGTGGGGGTTCCCTTGGCTGTCCTTTGCGCGATTATTGAAGTATACCTTTTTATCAATCATCAACGTATCGTGAGCCGAGAGTGGTACTATGGCCCTATGACCCTCTGGGATTTCGTTTTTGGCATTACGTTAATGCTGTTGCTTTTAGAGGCGGCCCGGAGAGTCGTTGGACTGGCGCTACCGATCATTGCCACATTTTTTTCTTTTTACGCGCTCTTGGGCAGTTATTTCCCTTATCCTTTTACCATTCGCGCGCCATCCTTCCAGGTCTTCCTGGACCATATGTTCTTGACGCCTCAGGCCATTTTCGGCATTCCTACGGGGGTCTCAGCCACCTTTGTTTTCCTTTTCATTCTTCTGGGTACGTTTCTGGAGCAAACCAAAGGGGGGCAGTTTATTATAGATTTCAGTATGTCTCTGGTGGGCCGGGCCACCGGCGGCCCGGCCAAAGTCGCGGTGGTAGCCAGTTCTTTGTTTGGAACGATCTCTGGACACTCCGTGGCTAACGTTTACGGGACAGGAACCTTCACCATTCCTTTGATGAAAAAAATGGGTTACAAGCCAGAGTTGGCTGGGGCTGTGGAGGCCGCAGCCAGCACCGGCGGTCAAATTATGCCTCCGGTCATGGGGGCAGCGGCTTTTATCATGGCCGAGATCCTGGGGATATCCTACCTCAGTATTTGTATTGCGGCGATTTTCCCCGCCCTCTTGTATTACGTGGCCGTTTTTTCAGCCACTCATATAGAGGCGTTGAAACAGAACCTTCGTGGCCTTAGCGCTGAGGAGGTACCCCCCTTCTTTCCCACCCTGAAAAGGGGCTTTCATTACTTTATCCCGATCGTTGCTTTGGTCGTCGTGCTTATGATGCAATACACCCCCTTTCGCGCAGCTTTTATTTCCATCATCATCTTAATTATCACGGCTGAGATGCGGAAGATCAGCCGTCTCAATCTAAAAGGCTTTTACGAAGCCATGCTGGGGGCGGCCAAAAACGGCTGCGTTATCGCCGTTTCCTGCGCCTGCGCCGGTATCGTCGTGGGGGTGTTGGATGTAACCGGCCTCGGAATTCGATTTGTAACCATTGTCACCGAGCTTTCCGGGGGGATATTTCCCCTTGCTCTGGTCTTGGTGATGATCTCCTGCTTAATTCTGGGTATGGGCGTTCCCACAGCTCCGGCCTATATTATCGCCGCCATGATCGCCGCGCCCACTTTGGTTCATTTCGGAGTACACCCCATCGCTGCCCACATGTTTGTATTTTATTCGGCCCTGTTATCCGCCATCACTCCACCCGTTGCCTTGGCCGCTTATGCGGGGGCCGCCATTGCGGGGGCGGATGTGATGAAGACGGGATGGCATGCCTGTCGGCTGGGGTTCATTACGTTCATCGTTCCCTATCTGTTTATTTATAATACCGCCCTCCTAGGAATGGGCTCCCCCCTCTTCGTGGGCTGGAGCTTTATCACGGCTGCCTTTGGGACGGTAGCTGTGGCCACGGGTTTTAGCGGATACCTCTTTACCCACATCGTCATGTGGCGGCGCCCGCTTTACCTCATCGCCGGGATCCTTTGTTTGATTCCCGAAACCTATACAGATACGATAGGACTTATTCTGGCCTCTTTATTGATCTGGGTAAATTATAAGAAAAAGAAGCAGGATGAAGTGTGCTTTCCAACCGCGTGAAAAACCCGCCTTCCCTTCTACCTTCCTGGCCTGCAATCCAAAAATTGAAACAAATTGATGAAAAATATTAGGCCGTTAGAAAAAGGGGTGGCTTATTATTATCAAGGATTAAAAATCATGATAAATTATTCATTATTTACTTGACATAATAAAAAGACTGTTCCATATTATAAGAAAAGAAAATTTATTTTTGAGTGGTTGCTTGTTCCATATGCGGTAAGAAAGGATTTCTCGTGAAGAAGTGCCGGGGTTTTGGTTTTTTTCTTTTGACTCTATTTTTCCTTATCTCTTTTAATAACGCCTACCTTTACTACGACTATTACGCCGAAATCAACTTAAAAGTCCGGAAACACTTCGCCAATGAAGATGAAGAAAACCTTCTGACTTTAGTCAAGAAGAATCCCCGGGTCCTTGATAACCCGGGGCTGTCCATCCAGCATCACATGATTTCCCTTCTAAGAGTTTCTTTCTTGCATTCCCATTCATTCCTCCCTACCGATTCAAAGCATTCCGTACTTCGTTGTTGAGAAGCATTTCTCCCCTGACCGATTCCTGTATTTTTTGAACTTTCATTTTCGGCTTTTTCCTAAAAAAAGCTTGAGGGAACGGGATTAACCTTTTTCCAAAGGCCAGCGTTGTCGAAAATTCTTTCGCGATGCTACCAGCCTCAGCCACTCAGGCAAATTGGGGACGCTGAAGGATTCTTATTAACAAGACCCAACCCCTTTCATAAATATGCTGACTTAGGAGAGGGATTGGTTTTACGGATTCTTTAATAGAATCGAAAAGGAGTACGACTTATGTTCTCGGAGACGCTTACTGTGAAACCGAAAACGGCACATCCCGAAATTTGGCATGCCCAGGTCCCGGCGCCATGGGAGAAATGGGCAAAAGCGGCGATCATTCTGGCGGCCGGCTTGTTACTGCTGGGGGCAGTATGGACCGGTGTCATCCAAAAAATCTTTCGAATCGTCCCCAACGTTCCCCTGGGGAGCCTTTGGTTTTGGTCGATGGCCCTTTATGGAGGTATGCACTACGTGGTCATGGTTTGGAGGATCTGTCTTTGGCTGAGTTACCGCCCCATGCCGCCGATTGACGAAGCTGAATTACCAACGCTTTCTGTAA
>JAOUFX010000269.1 GCA_029857975.1 Deltaproteobacteria bacterium
CAGCGCACCGGCCATATTGTCGGCGATCAATGTGCAGGGAATGTGGTCTTTCATCAGCTCCCAGGTCGTTAAGCGGGAACCCTGCAGGAACGGACGAGTTTCGTCCACAAAGACATGAATACGCTTCCCCGCTTCAACCGCAGCGCGGATGACCCCTAAGGCCGTGCCATAACCCGCTGTCGCCAGTGCTCCGGCGTTGCAGTGGGTAAGAATGGAACAACCGTCCGGGATGAGGATCTGCCCCTGTCTGCCCATTTCCCGGTTGGCGGCAACATCTTCTCTTAAGATCTGGGTGGCTTCTTTTAGGAGCTTTTCCTTTACCGCCAAGACCCCTTGCTTTTGATTTTCTTCAGCCACCCGCTTCATCCTTTCTACTGCCCATACAATATTCACGGCTGTAGGACGGGTGGCGATTAGAATCCGAGCCGTTTTGAGGATTTCCCGTCTCAGGATGGAGGGGTTATTGGTTTTGATCTGGCGAGCGCCGAGGACCATCCCGAAAGCGGCAGCCACTCCAAGGGCTGGAGCTCCCCGGATGATCATTTTTTTTATGGCTTTGGCCACATCCTGATAGTTGACGCATTGATAGTAAGTTTCCGTCTGGGGAAGCCGGGTCTGATCCAAAAGGAAAAGTTTATCATTCTTCCATTCCAGAGTTTTTAAACCCATACCAGAAGTTAACATATTGGGAAAAACTCAGCAAGAAGAAATCCCTCCTGGCCGGCCTTTACTTTTTCTATGCCTCCGGTTCTTTTTTGCCTTTGCATAACTCTTTCTTTTCTTGCTAATATGGAATAGTTTTAGCTGAAGGGAGAATAAAGAAAGTGAAAAAACCAGGGAAAAACTTGCGAAGCTTCTCCGCGGGATTGTTGGTACTATCCTGCTTGTTTTGCATCTCCCCCCAAGGGATAACCCATGCGGAACAGCCCTACCGGATTGGGTTTACCGTTCCCTTGACGGGAGCCTTCGGCAAGGACGGTGCCCTGGTGAAGGACGCTTATGTTTTTTGGCAAGAAACGGTCAATGCCCAGGGAGGGATAGCAGTCAAAAAGAAACGTTATCCTGTGGAACTAATTTATTACGACGATAAAAGCGAACCGCAGAGTAGCGCCAAATTGGTGGAAAAATTGATTACGGAAGACAAAGTGGATCTCATCCTGGGCGGGTTCGGTTCCAGCCAGGTGATCGCGGCCAGCGCGGTCTCGGAGAAATTCCGCTATCCCATGACCTGCGGAGCCGCCAGCACGCTGAAGCTTTTTGATCGAGGATTCCAATATTATTTTTCCCTTTTGGGTAAGGCCCCCGAAGAAGTTCGAGGCTGTATAGAAATTTTGCCCACCTTGACTCCCCGACCTACGACGGCGGCCATCCTTGGAGCCAATATTCCCTTCAGCGCCGATGCTGCGGATGGATTTAAAGCCTATGCCCCCCAGTTCGGGATTAAGGTTATCCATTTTGAGCTTTTCCCCATGGCTTTGATCGACTACAATTCCCTGTTGCACAAAGTAAAGGGGAAGAAACCCGATGTGCTTTTGGTTGGGTCCCATTCCCTGGTCGCCATCCGCGTGATGAAAGGTTTAAAAGAAGTTGATTTTACGCCCCAAGGGGTTTTTTTCAGTTATGGCCCCACGGTTCCCGATTTCCTCAATTCTTTGGCCAAGGACGGAGAATATGTCTTTGCCGCCTCGGAATGGACGCCTAATCTCCCTTACCGGGACAACGTGTTCGGCACGGCAAAGAATTTCTACCACAAATATGTAAAACGGTTCGGGCGGCCTCCTGATTTCGTGGAGGCGGCCAGCGTAGCCGGCGCTCTGGTGCAACTGCAAGCCTTGCAAGAACTCGAATTCACCCCCCCGCTGAAAGACGCCGACCGGGAAAAAATTATGAAGTATTTTTATTCGAAGCGCTTTGACAATTTCTATGGCCCGATCCGTTTTGGCCCCGACGGAGCTAATGAAATTCATCCTCCAGTGGTGGTTCAGGTTCAAGGGGGAAAGCTGGTTCATGTTTTCCCGCCGGATACGGCTGAAGGAAAGCCCGTCTATCCTATGAAGCCGTGGAAAAAAAGATAAGGGAACCCCGCCGGTAATTTTTCCATGATTCTTTTTTGGCAATCGTTGATTAATGGGCTCCTATTAGGAGGGATTTACGCGGCCTGCTCCGCAGGCTTCTCCCTCGCTTTCGGAGTCATGGGCGTAGTGAATCTCAGTCACGGTGACTTCGTAATGTTAGGGGCGTTTATTACCTACTGGATTTTTATTCTGGCAGGAATAGACCCCTTTCTAACGCTTCCCTTTACCCTTTTGATCCTTTTCTTTCTCGGTTTTTTTTTGCAGCGGCTGACCATCAATCGCCTGGTGGGTTCACCTCCGATCATGTCCTATCTTTTGACCTTCGGGTTTCATCTGGTGCTATCGAATCTGGCCTTGAGGGCCTGGACCGCCGACTTTCGTACCGTGCAAACTTCTTATTCGGGCCTCACTATAAGCTTCGCAGGGCTGGTTATACCTTACTCTCGCTTAGCCACCTTTATTATGGCCATGGCGGTTATTCTCGGCCTCTATTTTCTCCTCTATCGTACAGAAACTGGGCGGTTAATCCGGGCCACAGCGCAAGATCGGGAAATGGCCCAGCTCATGGGGGTAAAAATATTTAAAATTTACACCCTCACCTTTGCTCTGGCCGCGGCTATAACCGGCTTGGCCGGCTCTCTGATTTCTTTTACCTTTGTCATTCATCCCCAGATGGGGCTTCCTTTCACCATCACGGCGTTTTGTGTCGTAGTTCTGGGTGGAATGGGTTACGTTCCTGGAACCCTGTGGGGAGGGATCATTTTAGGGCTTGTGGAATCCCTGGCCACAACCTACCTCACCGCAGGGATATCGGTGGCCATTACTTTTTTTCTGCTGCTTATTATACTCGTTACCCGGCCGCAAGGCATCCTCGGAAAAGGAGTTGTGGAGTAAAGGATCATAATGCTTATGAGACGCCCAGGATTGAACGGTATTTTGCTTCCCCTCCTGGTTTTGGGAATTATCCTGTTGCTCATTCCGTTGTTGGGAATGGCGGGATACCGGCTGCGTCTTTTCAGTCTCATATTTATGTGGGTTGCGCTGGCGGGCTGTTGGAATCTGATGTCAGGCTCCACCGGATACATCGACTTCGGCCCGGTGGCTTATTTCGGCGTTGGTTCCTACTGCACCGCCCTTTTCATGATCAAAGGCGGGTTTCCATTTTTGCTCAGCATTTTTATAACCGGATGGATATGCGCGGCGTTATCCCTGGTCATCGGTCTTTCAACCCTGAGGCTTCAGGGAGCCTATTTCGCCATTGCCACCTTTGCAGCTGCGGAAGCGCTGAAACAAGTTGTGCTCGAGAGTGATCGAGTGCTGGATATAGATTTTTTCGGAGGGGCTCACGGTCTAACTCTTCCCTCTCCCCCCTCGGGAATTTTTTTCTATTATGTCATGCTTTTTTTCATGGGGTTGGTGGTGTTTTTGACCGCCGTGATCCAAAAAAGTAAGCTGGGATATGGCCTGCGGGCTATAAAGGATGCCGAACAGGCCGCAGAGTTGACGGGTGTTCCCGCGCTCCAGATTAAAATCCGTGCCTATATCCTGAGTTCGAGTCTTATCGGATGTATCGGAGGAGTGGAAGCTTACTGGTTAACCTATATCATTCCCGACGATGTTTTCAATGTGATGCGCACCATCCAGATGGTCATCATGACCCTCCTGGGAGGAATGGGAACGCTTCTTGGCCCGGTCATTGGTGCGACATTCTTTACTCTGATATCAGAATTTTTTGGCGCTAAATTTGTCTATGATTATTTAATTCTTGTAGGGCTGGTTATCGTAGTTGTAATCCTTCTGATGCCCCAGGGAATTATTGGCACCCTGGTTAAAAAAAGAGGGAAATCGTCATGGCTTTTTTAGAATGCCGCGGGGTAACCAAGCGTTTTGGCGCCCTGGAAGCGATCCGCAATTTTTCTTTTGCTCTCCGGCCCGGGGAAATCCTGGGATTAATTGGCCCCAACGGTTCTGGCAAAACGACGCTCTTTAACCTCATCACCGGTCTTTATGCCCCCGACGAAGGGGAAATTCTTTTTAAAGAAAAATCGATCGTCCATATCCCTCCCCACGAAATTTGTCGTCTGGGAATTGCCAAAACGTCCCAGATTACCATGCCCTTCGGCACCATGTCGGTATATGAAAATATTCTTGTGGCGGCCCTTTATGGACAGAATCTGGGGATGGCCCAAGCGCATGTTGCCGCGGAGCGGATATTAGCGCTTGTCGGCCTGCATGAACAGCGCGATGAGCCGGCAGGGAAAATACCTGCACCCTTACGAAGACGACTGGAATTGGGTCGGGTTCTAGCCACGGGAGCAGAGGTTTTACTCCTCGATGAAGTCATGGCCGGTCTTACTCCGGCCGAAATCGAACAAGCCTTGGTGCTTTTAAAACTCCTGAGTACCCAAGCAACAATCATTATGGTCGAGCATGTCATGCAAGCGGTCATGGGAATTTCCGATCGGATACTGGTCATCCACCACGGGGAGAAAATTGCCGAAGGCACTCCCATCGAGGTGACGGGAAAGCCGGAAGTAATCGAAGCGTATCTGGGAAAACGGTATACCTAACCACTTTCTTATCCCCTCTTCCTTGTCCGTTTTCTGGGGAGAAGAGCGGAGAGAGGGGCCAACGACTAAAAAACCATGCTTAAGATTGACCGGATCAACGTTTTTTACGGGGATGTCCATGTTCTATGGGATTTGTCACTCTATGTTTCCGCCGGAGAAATTGTAACCATCATCGGACCCAACGGCGCAGGAAAAAGTACACTTTTAAAGAGTATCGTCAACCTCTTGAAGCCAGCCAAGGGAGGGAAGGAAAACGGGAAAATTTCCTTCCAAGGCCGGGACCTGGCCAGGCTTTCTCCTGAAGATACAGTACGCCTGGGGATGGCCATCGTTCCTGAAGGGTCGCGCGTTTTCCCCGATATGACCGTTCTGGATAACCTGTTAATGGGTTCATGCACCGAACCTGCCAGATCCCAGAGAAAAGCAACTCTCCAAGAAGTTTTCCAGCTCTTCCCCCGACTGGAAGAACGTATTCAGCAGAAAGCCAGAACTTTAAGTGGAGGGGAACGTCAAATGCTGGCCATCGGCAGGGCTCTCATGTCTCGGCCGACGTTATTGCTCCTGGACGAACCTTCCCTTGGTCTGCAACCCCTCTTGGTTATTAAAACTTTCGAGACCGTAAGAGAAATCAATCGCCGGGGAATGGCTATTCTTCTGGTCGAGCAGAATGTGCAATTTTCATTAGAAATCAGCCAACGGGTTTATGTCCTGGAAAACGGAAAAATTGCTTTGGAAGGCAGGGCCAGCGATCTTTTACAAAGCGAACACATCAAG
>JAOUFX010000270.1 GCA_029857975.1 Deltaproteobacteria bacterium
GTACATACGGAGACCTTTGCCCAACGTCCTATTTGTCATTGCGAGGAGGCCTGAGGCCGACGAAGCAATCTCATAAACCATTGATTATTAAAGAGATTGCCACGGCGCACATGCGCCTCGCAATGACCGAAAGTGGGTTTTTCAAAGGTCTCATACGATAAACCGGCCCCTCAACCAGAGGAGGGACCGGTTTATACAACATAAAAGCTGATTTTCAGATGCTACTGATCCTACTTCTTTCCAAGTTCCTTAAAGACTTTGGCCTTTACGTCTGCAATTTTCAAAACCTCATAAGCTTTTTCTCCAGCCTTCCTGAAAGCTGCTAAATCAACATTATCTACTACGATCATCCCTCTCTTTATCAGGTCCTCCTTGACTTCTTTCTCAAGCTTCTCCATGATGAGCTTAGAGGTTTCGAGTCCAGCTTTATCACATTCCGCCACAAGAATTTTTTGGTAGTTAGGAGGCAAAGCCTTAAACCACTTCGCGCTGATCACCTCGAAATTAACAAGCATGATGTGTCTTGTCTCGCTCACGTACTTAAGGACCTCATAGAAACGTCCAGCGGGTATGTTGTTATATACCAGTTCAACTCCATCCACTACTTTTTGCTGAAGCGCCGGGTACATTTCTCCAAAGGCAAGGGCGACAGGGGTTGCACCGAGCGCGCGCACAGACTCCTGCCATATGGGTGCAGGAGGAGTTCTGATGCGCAGACCTTTTAAGTCTTCCGGGGTTCTGACTGGCTTATTGGTAAAAAAATGTCGGTAACCCTGGACCCAGCCAAAAGATAGAACTTTAAAACCATATTTGTTGGCCAACTCGTCAAGCCAAGCTTTTACCGTGGGCATCTTCTTAAGTTTTTCCACTTCTTCAAGGGTCTCAGCAAAATACGGACCGTTCATACAAGCGATCCCGGGAACATAATTCCCCATACGGGCTGAATCTGTGTTTTGCCCCACATTTGCCCCCGCCCTTATTTGCTCCAAGATGTCCTCTTCAACACCAAGTTGGGCACTGTGAAAGACCTCAATTTTAAGACCGCCTTTTGTTTTGGCCTCAACATTTTTTGCCCACTTCGTAAATCCCAGGTGATAAGGTTCTTTTGGGCCCAACACGTGGTTAAATTTTAAGAGATACTTTTTGGAAGCCTTCGCCTGCGCCGTTGTGCCAACGACCGCCAGGGAAAAAACCACTACCCATGCCAAAATCATTATCCTTTTTGCGGTGTTCATAAGAGAACCTCCTCTCGTGGATTTTTTTGTTATTCGGAACTTGTTCATGCGTCACCTCGGCCAGTTCCTTTGCGGTGTTGCTCTGGCGAAGGCACTACCCCGGCCCCATGAATCGTATTCTTTGTACGCGTTATGATCTTTGCCCTCCTTTCTGGTTGTTGTCTTACTGCCATGTCGCCGTGGGATCAATCACTCGGCGTCTCCCGTCGACCTGTTGCTCATCTTTCCCGCCGCTCCGTTTCCGAGTCGCGCCGAAAACTCGGCAGACAGGGCGGCAAGTGCCTGGCGGATTTCCGCCAGCCGCCGCAGGGGTAAATGGTTTTTCGGGCCTACGATGCAGAGTGAGGCACGAACCTCTCCGGAATGGTCCCGGACAGGTGTGGCGATGCAACGGATATCTTTAATATGCTCCTCGTTGTCGATAGCCAAGCCGGTCGCCCGGACGCGCGCCAGCTCGCGCCGGAAGGCGGTGGGTGAGGTGATAGTCTTGGCCGTCTTCGGCTCGAAGACGGTGCGATTGATGATGCCGTCGAGTTCTTGAGCGGGCAGCCACGCTGCGAGGGCCTTGCCTACGGCGGTACAGTAAATCGGTCTTCTGGCCCCCACCTCTTGGACGACGTGGACGGGACCTTCGGGCTCGCGTTTGGCTATGATCGTCACGACGCCGTCCCGGAGGACAGCCAGACTGGTCCCTTCGCCCGTACGGCGACTCAACTCGTCAAGAAAGGGCATCGCTATCTTAGCCAGCTGCTCCTTGGTCCAGGTGCGTCCCGTGAGCCGGAAGAGCTTGGGAGCAAGCGTGTAGGTCCGTGCATCCCCCTCCTGAAGGAGATAGCCGAATTCAACGAGTGCACGAAGGAGGTGATGAGCTGTACTCCGAGGCAAGGCGGTTTTGCGGGCGATCTCGGCGAGCGTCGCGGAGCCGTCGATGGCAGCAATTGCTTCGATGATCCGTAGCCCGCGGTCGAGGGATTGGTGAGTTAGGTTTGATTTCATGGAGTAACTCGTTTGTTTCATATAATGAAACAAACGAAAGTAAGTTATCTCACAGAGTTGAACATGTCAAGCAAAAAATAAACAAGGTGAAGGAGGCTTGGTGAGTTATGATTTCAAGGAAATTGCATGCTAATGAAAACGTGAAGTCAAGGTTGACTCACGCTGGAGTCCCCTGATTTTTTACTGACGGAGTTTCTAACCGGTTTAAATAATTTTATAAATTGGAAAAAACAAGCAGAAGGGGTGATTTTTTTAGAAGAAACATTTTGGGAAAAACCTTGACTATAGAAATTTTATCTATTATTCTAATTTATTAAGATTCTTTTAGAAATAGAAGAAAAAAATACATGTTCGATTCCCTGACTAATAAGTTAAATTCGGTCTTTAAAAGGCTCCGGGGCCACGGAAAACTCAACGAGCAGAACATCACCGAAGCCTTAAAAGAGGTACGCCTTGCCCTCTTGGAAGCTGATGTGCATTTCAAGGTGGTCAAGGAATTCATGGAACGGATCCGCACTCGTGCGATGGGCCAGGAGGTTTTAGAAAGCCTCACGCCAGCTCAACAGGTGATAAAAATCGTCCATGAAGAACTCATTTCTCTTATGGGGGGAGTAAGCAGCGGACTTAATCTATCCTACAAGATTCCCATCCCCATCATGTTGGTAGGCCTACAGGGATCCGGTAAGACGACTACCCTGGCCAAGCTGGGCAAGTTCCTGAAAGACAAAGGGCGTCGACCTTACCTGGTTCCGGCGGATGTACGTCGACCGGCGGCTATTGAACAGTTAAGCAAATTAGGCGAGCAAATGGACATCCCCGTCTTCCAGCCGAATCCCCACGAGTCCCCGCTCATGATCTGCCAAAAAGCTTTTCGTTGGGCGGATGCTGAAAACGGCGATGTATTACTCATTGATACGGCGGGGCGCTTGCACATCGATGAAGCCCTGATGGAGGAATTAAAGGAAATCAGAAAGGAGCTAACTCCCCGGGAGATATTATTGGTAGCCGATGCCATGACCGGACAGGATGCGGTCAATGTGGCTCAAAAATTTAACGAGGCTTTAGATATCAATGGAGTAATCTTAACCAAACTCGATGGAGATGCCCGGGGGGGTGCAGCTTTATCGATTAAGGCTGTTACCGGCAAACCCATTAAATTTATCGGGGTGGGGGAAAAGCTGGATGCTTTAGAGATTTTTCACCCGGACCGTATGGCCTCGCGCATTCTGGGAATGGGGGATGTTCTTTCCCTGATCGAGAAAGCCCAAGAGGCCATTGACACCAAAAAGGCGCAGGAATTAGAGAAAAAGCTTCTCAAAGATACTTTCACCCTGGAAGATTTCCTTGAGCAGTTACAACAAATCAAAAAGATGGGTTCTTTGGAACAGATCATGTCCATGATTCCAGGGGTGGGTCGACTCAAGCTTCCCCAAGACCTTCAGGGAAGCGAAAAAGATTTAGTAAAGGTAGAGGCCATCATTAACTCCATGACCAAGCAGGAACGCCGCTCGCCAGAAATTCTAAACGGCAGCCGGCGTTTGCGCATCGCCAAGGGCAGTGGGACTACGGTTCAAGATGTGAATCAATTGCTCAAGCAGTACCTGCAGGCGAAAAAAATGCTCCGGCAATTCAAACGAGGTGGAATGAGAGGAATTCCCAGAGGACTGTTCTCTTAATCAAAGGTGGCATGAGTTCGCTACCGACAAAGTAGAGGCCGCAGAGCTGAAAATTCGGGTTTCGAACATAAGGAGTAAAGTCTATAAGGAGGGAGCAAAAGAATAACATGGCAGTAACGATTCGATTAACGCGCATGGGGGCTAAGAAAAAGCCTTTTTACCGGCTGGTGGTGGCTGATTCGCGTTTTCCGCGAGACGGAAGGTTCATCGATGTGGTGGGAACGTACGATCCGAATCCCCATCCCCCCGCCATCAACCTGAACCGGGAAAAGATTGATTCTTGGTTGCAACGAGGCGCTCATCCCACCGCTACGGTAAAGAGCCTCTTGAAGAAGGCGGGACTAACCGCCCCGGCAGCGGGAACGTCTCCAGTGGCCAACGAAACAAGTGAACCACGCGCGGAATCACCGGCATAAAAAATCTTTGGGCAATCACCCCGGTAAGGTTGATCTTCGGTGGCCCAAAACCTGCGCAAGGCTAACTGAGGGATTTTACTCATCGGGAAAGGGGGCGAAGTTCCATGGAGATGAAAGATCTGATCGCATACATCGCAAAAGCCCTAGTGGATCACCCGGAGGCTGTAGAAGTCTTGGAGGTAGAGGGAGAACAAACCTCGGTGATCGAGCTTAAAGTCGCCAAAGATGATCTTGGAAAAGTGATCGGAAAGCAAGGACGGACCGCTCGAGCCATGAGGACGATTTTAAGCGCGGCCTCGACCAAAATTCGCAAAAGAGCTGTTTTGGAGATTATCGAGTGACCTCAGCCGCGGAAGAATCCCTGGTTTTAGTCGGGCAAGTTGTCAAGACGCAGGGGATCAAAGGTCAGGTGAAAGTTGCTTCTTCCGGAGAGGGGGCCGTGGCCTTCGCGGCAGGAGCCATCGTCTATTTGAAAAATGATAGAGGAAGGAAGCAATCTTTTACGGTTAAGTCTTCCAGGCCCCACCGGCAGATGACGATCCTTGCTTTCCGGGAAGTGCAACGGATCGAAGAAGCAGAAGAATTGGTGGGGTGTTCGGTCCACGTGCTGCCAGAAAATTTACCTGTCCTCCCCGCGGATGAGTTTTACTGGTATCAACTTCGTGGCCTGCAAGTGAAAACCGAAAGAGGAACTTTTTTGGGAACGGTGGAAGAAATCATGCCCACGGGGAGCAATGACGTATTTGTCGTGCGCAAGAATCATCAGGAATGCTTGATCCCAGCCACGGATGAAGTCGTGGTCCAGGTAGACCTTAAGGGTAAGACTATGGTGATCCGGCCGCTTGAAGGATTGCTGCCCGAAAATGATCTTTGATGTCCTGACTATTTTTCCGGGAATTTTTACTTCTCCCCTGGCCGAAAGCCTGCTGAAGAGAGCCCTGGATAAAGGTTTAATTCAGATTCGGGTGAAAAATTTGCGCGACTTTACCCAGGACAAACACCGCATGACCGATGATTACCCTTACGGAGGCGGGGCGGGAATGGTGATGAAACCCGAACCAATCATCCGG
>JAOUFX010000271.1 GCA_029857975.1 Deltaproteobacteria bacterium
AATTCTGTAATATATAATCCATTTTCTGAAAGTTGTCAATGAGAATATTAGAGTTGGGTCTTTTTCCACTTGCTTCCCAACCCCCTTTCCAATATACTCCCCCCATTCCAGCTTTTTATCCCATACTACCAGGAGGAAACAATGGCTAAGAAACCCATGACCAAATCGCAAATCGTGTCTCACTTTGCAGGGAAATTTGAGCTTACTAAAAAGACTGCCTTCGGGATTATTGACGAGGTAGCAGCTCTCGCAGTCTCCGAGACCAAGAAAGCGGGTTCATTTACCCTTCCTGGAATCGGGAAACTGGTCTTGGTCAAAAGGAAAGCCCGCATGGGACGCAATCCAGCTACTGGCGCAACGATCAAGATTCCTGCTAAGACCGTGGTGAGGATGAGAGTAGCGAAAGCGGCTAAGGATGCGATTGTGCCTCCCAAGAAATAATTTAGCAACTCGGGTGAGGCTCTGAATCTCCAAGGCAAGCCGTCATGCAGTTTTTGAAAGCTGGCGTACTCTATTTCGCGCTCGTATTCGGAGCGGGCTTCGTGCTTGGACCCATTCGCATACGGTGGGTCGTCCCACGTTTCGGCACGAGAATGGCAGAGCTGATGGAAGCTCCCATCATGCTCGTGGTGACCATCGTTGCAGCCCGTTGGATAGTTCGGTGGCTCGCTGTGCCGACCATACCCTCCAGCCGACTTGGTATGGGTTGCCTCGCACTTGGCCTCATGCTGGTCGCGGAATTCACGCTTGTACTCTGGCTTCGGGGTCTATCGATCAGAGAGTACCTTGCAAGCCGAGACCCTGTGTCGGGAACAGTCTACTACGTGATGCTGGGGGTGTTTGCCATCATGCCGCTTCTCGTGGCAGGAAGATGAGATTTTCCATCCTTTTTTTAAAACCGAAAGTTACTCAGTTGTAAAATGTGAGTTGCCAAGACCGAAAAAGAGGCCACCGTCCCTCCGAAAAAGTAAGGAAGCAGGGGTGCTATTTTTCACCTGCTCTTGCTAGCCAGAGCTCGTTCAGATTTTGAAAGCATTTCAGAATGGGGTAATGGGGTAATGTCCACGGTTCAAAAAATTAGCTGGCCCTCTCCCAAACCAATAAGCCCCTCTCCTTCACCCTTCCTGACACCAAAAAACCCCTCCCGTCAAAGCCCAACTCGCGTACGAACCGCAATTCCCGCTACAGGGGCGGAGATCAGGAAACCGGCTAAGATGGTGGTCGAGATGTGGGAGTGAAGATGGAATAGGGTAGGGGGAGGGAGGTGGGATGAAGTGGGGGAGAATGCAACTGGAATAACCCTTCGGATCAAAACTCCGCGGCATCACTTTGCTAAATTTGTGCTAAAAAAAGCTTGAAAAGACCCTAACAGATGGAATAAACTGGAACAGATGGAAATTGGACGAATCGAAATTTACCGCTTATCTTCATAAAGTTACGGGAAGACCGGACCGATATCAAGGACTTAAGAAATACGCTGAATTTTACAGATGTTAGATCTGAAAATCCGCGTGTCCCCAGTTCGATTCTGGGTCTCGGCACCAAAGAAAATAAGGGGTTAGCTAATTTTCATTAGCCCCTTATTTTTTTATTTCTACCAAAGTTAAACGTTTTTTTACACCACAGAGATCTCAGTGAATAATTTCATAGTTAAAAAAGTCAGCTCAATACTTCCTCTGTGTTCTCATGTAATAAATTTGTCAGATCGGAAATTGTATTGTTTTCACTCAACGAGTGCACAGAGGAAAGCAGAGAAAAGGAAGGGAAAAAATAGAAAATCCCTGATGGGTACAACCTATGAAATCTCGGAAATTCAAACGAGTGAAGGAAAGAAAGTTCAAGAGGATTCCCGTTCGATTCGGCTTGGAGACTCCGGAGTTCTCGACCCTGGCGATACAAATTACAACCCGAGGACTCTTCCTATCAACAAATTCCCCGATCTATGGCCCCGGGAACAAACTGGTGATCGAGATTTCCACCCCCAAAGGCTCCTATACGGTTTCTGCTATCGTCCGCCATGCCAAAAAGGTGCCTCCGCTGTTGCTGCACCACGACCGCCCTGGAATGGGAGTAGAGTTCGTCGCTATTCCTGAAGAGGTTCGGGAATACCTCGCCTCATTGTGAAAAGGTAAAATGAATATGGCGTCACCAGTTTTAAAAAAAGAAAAATCCGCTCGGCTGTAATCCGGAAAGCGGAAAGAAAATAACGGATTCCATCCTTAGCCATCAGAAAATCGATTCCGAATTTGTTATGGGGACGGCTGACCTTCAAATTCAGTCGTTCAACCTTTAGGAGGATCATCGGTGCCAGATCTATTTTTCCAGAAGATGAAAAAGAAGACCCTAGTCATGAGCGGGGCCATGTCGACGATGCTAGCCCGGGAAGGAGCAAACCTGGGTGGATGCGTCAGCCAGTGGATTGTGGACCATCCGGAGGTTTACCAGGATCTGGTGCGGGATTATTATCAAGTGGGCTGCGACATCGTATCAGCGGCTACCTCCTCCCTGAACCGCATAGCCCTGAGCAAGTTCGGCTTGGCGGACAAAACTGAGGAATTGAACCAAAGGGTGATTCAAATCATCAAGGCGGTTCAACCGCAAGGGACTTTTGTGTCCGGCAACATCGGTCCAACGGGTAAATTCCTGAAGCCCCTGGGAGAGCTAACCCTGGATGAACTGCTCGATGCTTACGGCCAGCAAGCTAAGGCCTTGGCCGCAGGAGGGGCCGAGATCATTAACATCCTTACGATGTATGATTTAGAGGAAGCGGTTGCTGCCCTTCACGCCGCCAAATTCCACACGGGCCTGCCGATCATCGTTTCCTTGGCTTTCAACCCCGCGGCCCAAGGATATCGGACCATGATGGGCGTGAGTCCGCAAGAGGCTGCGCAGCGTCTGCAAGCGGAGGGGGCTGATGTGATCGGGGCCAACTGCGGCAGTCTCGACCTCGAGCAGGTGACGGAAGTGCTCCACCTCTTGAAGGCCCACTGTGGAAAACCACTCATCGCCAAACCCAATGCGGGCTCCCCTCGAGTCGTGGATGGGCGGGAGCAATATTCGATCGGTCCTCATCAGTTTGCTGAGCACGTGCCGCAATGGCTGGAGGCCGGAGCGGGCATCCTTTCCGCTTGTTGCGGCTCTTCGCCGGCCCACTTAAAAGAGATCGTGAAAAAAGTCCAAGAAATCGGTCAAGGGTGAGGACCGGATTTTATCTGGCTCGCTTCCATCGCTTTCCATCTGGAGTGATACCTTCTTCTGCAAGCGATAACCGCCATAAAAATGATGAACCCCAGGAGGTCTGTTGTCCAACCTGGCTTGATAAGCAAAAGAGATGCGATGATGAGCAGGCCACTAACCCCCAGGCTGAGATTCCCCCATAACCACCTTTCAAATCCCAAACCCAGGGCCGTGATTCCGATAAGGCCGGTGATGAAAGCAAAGAGGATCTCTGGGTAAGAACCCGAAAAAAGGAGAACCGGATTGTAAATGAACATGAAAGGAACGATAAATCCGATGATGCCCAACCGAACGGCTGTAATGGCGACTTGCACCATGTTGGCGCCCGCCACCCCGGCAGCCGCATACGCCGACAGGGCCACAGGTGGAGTGATGGAAGAGATACAAGAAAAATAAAAAAGGAATAGGTGGGCGGAGAGCGGCTTTAAGCCAAGCTGGATCAAAGCAGGGGCCACCACGCTGGCCGTTATGATATAAGCAGCTGTTGTGGGTAATCCCATTCCCAGAAGCAGGCAGACCAGGGCGCTCAGGATTAAAATAATGGGCACATTTCCTCCCGCGAGGCTAATGACACCCCCCGCAAATTTCAAACCCAGCCCTGTCAGTGAGATCGCTCCCACCACGATTCCGGCACAGGCACAAGCAGCGAGGGGTTCCATGGCATTTCTTGCCCCCATGCTCAAGCCCCGTATGATTTTTGTGATATTCAAACGGGTTTCTTTTCGGAGCATGGCCAATGGTATAGTGGCCAGTATAGAAAAAAGGGCTGCCTTGATGGGGGAAGCCCCGGATGCCAGGACGGCAATCAGAACGAGGATCGATACGAGCAGGTGTCCTCTGGCTTTCATAACTTTGGCCACGCGCGGAATAGATTCATCGGCTAGGCCATACAAACCCATCTTGGTCGCCTCTACGTGAACCATGACGTAAAGGGCCGCGTAGTAGAAAACGGCTGGGATGACCGCAGCGATCAATACCTTTCTCAGCGGTACACCCAGCAAATCCGCCATGAGGAAGGCTCCGGCACCCATCACCGGGGGCATAATTTGTCCCCCGGTGGAAGCAGCCGCCTCGATCGCCCCGGCGTAATAAGGGCGAAACCCAGTTTTCTTCATAAGAGGGATGGTAAAAGTACCGATGGCCATGACATTGGCAATGGGACTCCCGGAGATGGTGCCGAAGAGCGAGCTGCCGATGATGGCAATCTTGGCCGGCCCTCCTTTTGCTTTCCCCGCCAGCGCTAAGGCAAGATCTATGAAGAACTGCCCTCCTCCTGAAACGGAAAGGAATCCGCTGAATACGATAAAAAGAATGATGTAGGTTGCGGAAACCTCTAAGGCCAGTCCGAAGATTCCTTCCATGCTGTACAAGAGAGCGATGATCCGCTCCCAGTCATACCCTTTATGGCCAAATAGCCCCGGGATGCAATTTCCGAATTTCGTATAAAGAATGAAAAGGATCGCCGTTATCGGCAGTGTCGGTCCCGTTGTTCGCCGGGCGATCTCCAAAACCATGAAGATCGTAACCACTCCAAAAAACAAATCCCATCCTGTAGGAAAGGCTGTAATCCGGGTGATCAGCGCTTCGTAGTTCCAAATAATGTAGATGCAGGGGGCTGCCCCCAGAACAGCAAGCGAGAAATCCCACCCTGAAATCCTATCCCGGGGCGAACTGGCCAATGCCGGGTATTAGCTCATGATGATCAGAATGCCGAACATCAGGTGGACGGAATACAATATCCATGGATTGATGGGGTACACCCCCAGGACATACATGTGAAAGAGTGACATGCTCACGGCAATGACCAATAATGTTTTTTCGAAAATTCCTTTCAATTCCCGCCGCGGTTTTTCATCCATTTTTTCTTGGGTCTTTTTGTCAGCCACTCAAGATTCTCCTCGTTTCTCAGGCGCGGACAGCGGACAGTGAATGGGGCATACGGCTCGTGAATTTTTTTTATGGCGGTGGAATCAAATGAGCCGGGAGATCGATCTTCCTTTCTCTGTAATATCTAGGGGCACCGGGGTGTAACGGCAAAACAAGATATGGCACCCGTTCGGGGACGGTATAGGTGGCGCTGGCCATCGCTTCCCGCAGCATCTTCGTGTTTTCAAAGGTTGCTTTCACGATGGTATAGACAA
>JAOUFX010000272.1 GCA_029857975.1 Deltaproteobacteria bacterium
CCACTTCCCTTTTACTGCTAACATTATACCCATATTCCAGCCCAAAAAATAGTTTTTATCTTTAATTCATCTCCAAATCAGTTGATCAAATTTTTAATGAAAGCCTGCCCGGGGCCCGGAAGGAAAGGTCCGCCTCAGGCGGACGCCGCAAGCCCTGTACCGTGCTGGTGCAGGGCAAGCATCGGCGGGATATCCGCTTTCCCTTAAATCGGTTCAAATCAAGAGAAATCCATGAGTTCGTTTTGGATTCAATCTAATCCAATGGTTTTTCCCGGCATTTAAATCATCCGCCCAACCTCATAGGCATCCCAAACAGCATTCATCACGTTTTGAGGATTCCGGGAATCCCCGATGATATAGAGGTTGGAGATCTTACCCTGGAGATTCTGGTATAACTCCCGCTCCGGTTCTAACCCCACAGCTGCAACAATGTTGTCAACAGAGGGAAATTTCCTCCAACTGCCGAGGAGGAGGGTCCCATTTTCCAAGACTTCAAGCCTTGCTGCATTGGTGATGAACTCCACCTCGTGGAATTTAAGCAAATCCAGTAGCATAAGACGATTCATATGCTGCACCGGAACACCGGCGCTCAGCAGGTCATTAAGGATTTCCACAATGGTAACTTTCTTTCCCCGCTGAGCTAACCAGAGGGCGGTTTCGCAGCCGATCAGGCCCCCGCCCAGAACCAGTATTTTTTCGCCAACACCTTTCCGACCGAGGAGAAGATCGGTGGCCGTAACGACCTTGCCTTTTAATGCTCCCGGAACATCGGGAATAATCGGTTGCGATCCGGTGGCGATAATCGTCACCTCTGGGTTTTCCTTTCGGAGCATGTCGGCACTTATTTTTACGCCGGTCCGGATCTCCAAATCAAGGTTAGCGAGCTCCCTTTTAAACCAATCCAGCAGCCGGGCAAGATCCTTTTTGAACTCAGGAACAGAGGCTTCCAGGAGATGGCCCCCAAGGGCATTTCCTTTTTCCCAGAGGATGACCTTATGACCCCGCAGGGCAGCAACTCGGGCAGCTTCCAGGCCGGCCGGGCCGCCGCCTACAACGGCAACTTTTTTTGGCATTTCCGCTCGCTCGAGACGATAAAACCTCTCCCGGCCCGTGGCCGGGTTGACGGCACAAGATAACGGTTTCCCTTTGGTAACCCTCCCCATGCACCCATCGTGGCAGCCGATGCATGGACGGATCCTCTCCGCTTTCCCTTCCTCTACTTTCTTTACCCAGAAGGCGTCGGCAAGCAACCCCTTGCCAAAGGCAACGATATCCGCCTTGCCTTCCGCAATAATACTTTCAGCGAATTCCGGGATCGATAGCTTTCCTACCGCGATGACCGGGATCCGTACAACCTTCTTGACCGCCGCTGCCATATCGGCCATGAATCCAGTTTTCTGGTAGACGGGTGGGTGGGTCCAATACCAGCTGTCATAGCAGCCGGCATCGATGTGCAGGGAATCGAACCCCGCAGCCTCCAGTCTTCGGGCCATCTGCAGCCCCTCCTCGACATCCCGGCCGGCCTCGACGAACCGCTCTTCGGGCAGGGCTCCCGAATTCATAGCTTTCATGTAATGTTTTAAGCCGAACCGGTATTGGACGAGAAAGTCAGAGCCGGCTTTCTCTTTGATCTCCTGCAACACTTCGATGGACAGCCGCAATCTTCCTTCCAGGCTTCCCCCGTACTTGTCCGTCCTTTTATTCCAGAGAGGGGTCGTGAACTGGTCGAAGAGGTAACCCTCGTGGCCGTGGAGCTCGATGCCGTCGATGCCGGCCGCTGCCAGGACTTTTGCCACAGGGCCAAAGGCCTTCACCACCTTCTCGATCTCTTCGGTCTTGAGCTCCCGGCAGGTCAGCCGGGGGTCCCAGTAGTAGGGGTTCGCGGAAGCCGACACCGGTTGGTTGCCCTGCAGCCTCATGGGGATCGCCACGCGGCCGAACCCGGCGGTCAACTGAACGAATATTTTTGTCCCCAGGGAATGGACCGCCTCCGCCAGTTCGGCAAAAGCACCCAGGGCCTGAGGGGTTACCCGCGCGGACAGACCCGGGAAATTCTCCACCTCGTTTTCCACCCTGAATACGCCGGTGATGATCAAGCCCACGCCACCCCGGGCTCGCTCGAGATAATAATCCAGGGCTCGGGGTCCTGGACTGCCATCTGGATTCAACAGCCCCCCTATTCCCATGGGGGCCATGCCGATTCGGTTTTTCATTTCCGTCCCGCCGATTTTTATCGATGAAAGAAGATTTGAAAATTTTCCGCCCATGCCGTTCCCCCTATACATATACGATTTGTCGATCTTCTGAATCCGATTGACGATTCCGGATAAAAGTAATTCACATTCCAAAGGACACACGAGTTTTCTCGAATTATTTTAATACAAGGCCCCCCGCCACATACGTCGATATCCTGTCCTATGATCATGGCGCCTTCTTCAAAACATATAAAAACCATGGCCGAGGCAGCATGCTTCGGGTCAACTAAGGTTTTTAAGGCTATTGTTTGGCGTAAAAACTTACTTTCCACTAATTATGTAGAACTAACTGCTTATTCATTTGTGGGGCAATAAAAATATTCCTTGTGTGCATATGAATCAATAATTTATTTCTAATACCCATTTCTTTTTTTAGCCAGCGGGATTCAAAGTAGCATCTAAGCACAAAAAAATAGGTCTGTATGACCAACCCCGTAATCACTCCTTTTGCGGCAGGGGCAACTACCGAATTAAAATCCCTTTCATAATATTTAATTTTGATACCTTTAATGTTATCGTTAATAAAATGCGCTGCATAGATAAAACCGCGTGCATTCATTACTAAAGCAGCGACCTTTTCATAATACGCTTTTATTATCTTGTCAATACATTCCCCTTTAGAATTCGTATGCAAGATTTCTAAATCGAATTCCTTGCCCTGAAAATAATCGTCTCCAATTTTCTTTTTCTATAAAATCATCGATAGGGACTTTCTGGGTTTTAAACCGAGGCCTATGAAGGTGGATAGAATGGGCCAATAATTTTTTTGAAATAAAGTCAACTATGTTAATTGAATTTATAATTGGCGATAGGCTGATTTAGACTTAATTCTCTTGATTAATCTTAGATTGGTAAGGGGTCGGATTTGAAAAAGAGACCCTCGGATTCTAATAAAGGGGATCGTCGAATTCATCTTCCGAAAAAATATCCATTCAAAAATAGGTTAGTCAATGTAATTCCTCATAATTAAATGGTTTCCAATAAATAAGGTATGTTTAAAAGAAATCTAATGGCAAGAGGATATAATTAAAAGGAGTGGATAAATTGGAAAAAACCAAGCACAAATTTAGCACACTATAGGAAAAACGCAAACTATGAAGGGGACGTAGCTCCGATGCCGAATGGCCGCTCCATCGATAGCTTTCCAATTCCTTTAGGTCCTCAACCAGTCCGGCCCGAAGAGGATTTAAATGGAGAAAATTGGCAGGATTGCGAGTTAAAGAAATCGCCCAGTATTTTAGCCGCGAGCCAATGACGATAAGCTTGGGGGTGACGAAAATCGAAAATCTGCTTCAGACTGATAAAGATTTAGCGGGAAGGATGGATCTCATAGAGATGAACCTGCGAAAGGGGAAGAAAAAATACTTTATCACAATTGCCTGAATTCATTTCCTCTTTCCCTTTTCCGACTTTTTCACGTTCTTTTTTCCTGTCCAGAGGTAATTCAATATCCCAATCGTTTATCCACGACGTTGATCAATGGTTTCCCAGCTTGATAACGCCTGAGGTTTTCAACGAAAATTCCGATTAAACGGTCCAAGTAATGGGGGTTGCGACCGGCATAGTGGCCGGTGATGACGATGTTTTCCATGTTCCACAGGGGAGAAGAATCGGGAAGCGGTTCTTCTTCGAACACGTCCAATCCCGCTCCTGCAATCCATCCCTCCTGCAAAGCCGTAATTAACGCTTGTTCTTGGATTATGCGGCCTCGGGAGACATTGATGAGAAAGGCCGATTTCTTCATAGCCTGAAGCTCCCTCGCCCCAATCATCGCTTGGGTTTCCTGGGTTAGCGGTGCCGTGATGATCACCCAATCAGATTGAGGGAGAACTACCATAAGGTGTTCAGGCCCGTACACTTGATCTGCCCAAGGGGTTGCGAGCTCCGGATGGCGGCGGACTCCGAGGACCCGCATATTGAATCCCTTTGCCTTCTCCGCAGTCCTTTCCCCCACGGCTCCCAGGCCTATCAAGCACATGGTTTGGCCATCTAATTCAGTCACCTGATGAATCCGATTCCATCTGTGTCCCACCTGATCCCGTATGGAACGCTGAATATCCCGGGCAAGACAGAACATAAAAGCCAGAATGTGCTCGCTGATCGGTATGGCGTGGACTCCGGAGGCATTGGTTATGATCAAATCCTTTTCTGCAACCTCGGGGTGCTCCAACAGCCAGTTGGCCCCGGCGCTGCGCTGTTGAATCCAACGCAAGCGAAGTCCCTTTAAAAATTGAGCGGGCAGGGTTCGGTCTTGATGGGGATTAGCTAAAATAACCTCAACGTCGGGAATGAATTTTCCGATTTTTTTCGCCCTCTCCTCGGGGTCAGGAAGCATAACAAGTTGGGCCCCCGGTGCTGCCGCGCGAATTGCCTTCAGATGATAAGGTTCTAAGCTGATCAGGATAAGAATCATCTTAATGGAAGGCGGATTGTTCATCAATATGCTCAAACTCCCCTCAGCCGGGATACGGCTATTCCACTTTTTATGGCGCCGGTAAACCAGCTTTTTTGAAAAACACTGTTCATAGGCAGGCCCGAGTTTTAGAAAAGGAGAAATGGAACGATCTTTTTTATTGTCTTTATTTGCTGACCTTCTTGCTGACCGGCAAGCAACCCGGGAACGGAGCAAAGTAATGTGAGTGTTTCCCCGTACCCCCAGCAATCACGATGTAGAATAACTCTGGTTTAAGAGTAATGGGTATCAGCGTATTACGGTTAACCGGCCCGATTTTTTGCTCCAGCATCTTCGGGGAGCAGCCTTTTGGCCATGCGGAAAGCGGAAGGCGGGCTTGCTCCCAGAAGGCTTTGGCGAATTGGTCCTTGGTCCAACCTGCTCCGGCCAATGTCTGGGCATGTTCCGGTCCCAGGCCTATGATATTGGGCAGGTCCATCACGCCCGTGGCGCAAGGGCCCCCCATATTAATCATAGGCGTTATGAGATGGGCCCACCAGCTGATGTGTTCCTCCGGTGTTACACTCCAATGATCTATATTGTCAACCGGCGGGTAAATGCCCATTACGGTAACTACATTGTCGGTTCTCTGGAAGCCCCGATCCACATGAAAAGGCTCCCAACCCTTTGGCAGGGCATCCTCATTCTCGCCAAAAATCCAGCCG
>JAOUFX010000274.1 GCA_029857975.1 Deltaproteobacteria bacterium
CCCGGTATTCACTGTTGGTATAGCCGCGGGCCGTATCCAGAAGATCCACACCCATCTCCACCACTGCCTGGACCACCGCAATTCCTTCCTGTTCGCTCACCCGCTGAATGGGAATCCCACCCCATCCCATTTTCTTCACCCTCAAGTTCGTCCTACCCAGCCTGACTTTTTCCATTCATTCCTCCATTAATATTTATAAGGACGCAGATTTCCGCCGATAAACGTTGATAAAAATCCCCCCTGATGAAACGTAGACAGTTGATAGCTGGCAATCCTTTTTATCGGATTTATCCGATCCAACTTCCCCTGAAGGTATAAAATGGCCAGAATGATGAGGATGCCGATTACGGCATAAAGAACGGTACGCCCCAAGCTGGAGGGAGGATGGATGGCTTTCCCCAGAGAAGGTGCCGCAGGAATTGAGACCTCCGGCGGGGAAGAGATCTGGGGTAAGGAAGAGCTGACCGGTGCGGGGGTGGCCGGTACTTCCATCAAAAGGGTTCCGAGAGTGATTTGTTCTTTTCTTACTCCCTCGAGCAGGAGGCTGGCTTGCTGCCCAGATAGAGCTTCTTCCACCAGATGCCTGGAAACCTCGATCGCAACCACCAAAGCCTTCGCCCATTTTCCATCCGTCCCCAGGAATCCGACTGCTTCGCCCGCGGAGACGGACCCGCTTTCCACCTTACCGGTAACTACGACTCCCCGCCCGGGAATGGAATAGACTTTTTCAGCAATGAATCGGAAACTTTTCTCCATGTTCCTGCTTCCTTTCCAAAAAGTCGTAGGTTCAAAGGACCCAGAGACTACTAATTTCGGATTTCGGAATTTTTGAGCTTGAACCCATGAATCCTAGAATCCTGGAACCCTTGATCCCTTTATTGTTAACCTGTTTCTACCGTGACACAGGTCATCGTGCGAGCAATTCCCTCCACCCCCCGAATTTTGGAGAGGATCACGTCGCCCAACTCTTGGAGGGTTTTGGCTTCAATCAGGAGGATGATATCAAATGGCCCGGTCACCGTATGGGCTAACTTCACTCCTTTAAGCTTGGTCAGGGTTTCAAAAGCACCCTTGGTCTTGTCCGCTTCGGTGCGGATCAACACAAACGCGGAAACAGGCATATTCCCCTCCTCTTATAACTTTAAGCGAATAGCTGATCGCTGCCCTTAGCGGATGATTCCCTCTTTCCTAATTTGCATAATCTCCGCTTCCGTGTACCCCAATCCTTTCAGAACCTCTTCGGTGTGCTCGCCGATTTCAGGTGCGGGTGTACGAATTTCTCCCGGTGTTTCCGAAAATTTTATGGGCACTCCGATCTGTCTCACCCGGCCGGCCCGGGGATGAAACGTCTCGACGAGCATCTGCCGGTGCAGAACATGGGGGTCGCTGAAGGTCTCAGCGGTGGATTGGACGGCGGTGACGCATGTATCCTCTTTCATCAAAAGGTCCAGCCACTCTTGTCGGGTCCGGCTGAGGAAGATTTTAGAAATTTCTTCTTTGATCTCCTCGCCACGGGGGTCTTTCTCCTGGGGAACTTTGTCCGCCCATTCGGGCTTGCCGATCCCGCGGCAAAGGTTGGCCCCAAATTTTTCTTCCAGAGCACCCACGGCCAGATATTTCCCGTCTTGGGTCCGATAAACTTGATACTGCGGCAACCCGCCGGTGAGCCTCCTTTCTCCCGCCCGGGGAGATTCTCCTTCGGCAAAAAAAAGGGCCGCGCTGTCGGGAATTAAGGATACGACTCCGTCGAGCATGGAAACATCGACGAACTGCCCCCGCCCGGTCTTTTGCCGGGCCGCCAAAGCAGTCAGAATTCCGATGACGGCGTAAAGGCCTCCGCCCACCAAATCGGCAATCTGAACTCCCGGGATTACGGGAGATCCCCCCTTGGGTCCGGTTATTCCGAGTATGCCGCCTATGCCGATGTAGTTGAGGTCATGGCCGGCAAGGTTTTTATAAGGGCCATCTTGTCCGAATCCGGTTAAGGCACAATAAATCAAGCGATCGTTAATTTTCTCCAGGACCTTATATCCCAGACCCAGGCGATCCATGACTCCCGGGCGAAATTGCTCGATTAAAACATCGGCCCCCTTCTCCACCATTTTTAAAAAAATCGCCCGCCCTTCCGACCTTTTCAAATTGAGGGTGATACTTTTTTTGTTCCGGTTTAAAAGGAGGTGGCGGGAGCCAACCCCGTTGATTTGGGGTGGGTTCCAGCGAGCGTAATCACCCTGTTCAGGCTCTTCGATTTTAATCACCTCCGCTCCCAAATCTCCCAGAAGCATTGTTCCATAAGGGCCAGGGAGCAACCGCGTGAGGTCCAGTATTTGTATTCCTTCTAAAGGTCTCATAAATAATACAAAGTGATTAGTGTCAGTGTCAGTGTGAGTGTCAGGAAAAGAAAGACCCGGCCAGTAAACGCTGAGACTGTATTCTTGTTTTTCACTGACACTGACACTTTATTCACAGCTTTACGTTCTCTTGAACATACTTCACGATCGTCTCCGTAGAGGTTCCCGGGCCGAAGATTGCGCCAATGCCCAGGGCCTTGAGGGAAGGAATATCTTCCTCCGGGATCACTCCTCCTCCCAGCACCAACAAATCTTTCATCCCTTGTTCCCGCAAAAGTTCCATCACGCGGGGGAATAGATAATCATGGGCGCCGGAGAGGATACTCATTAACAGGGCATCCACATCCTCCTGCACCGCCGCCAAAACAATCTTTTCCGGTGTCTGGCGCAAACCCGTATAAATCACTTCCATGCCGGCATCCCGCAGCGCCCGTGCGATCACCTTGGCGCCCCGATCATGTCCATCCAATCCTGGTTTGGCCACCAGCACCCGAATTTTTCGCTCCGCCATTCGTTACCTCCGCATTCGTTTCAGTTTTCAGTGTCTGGGTCAGTGTGAGAAAAAATTTCTTCTCTTTTTCTGACACTAAATACTGACCCTGACACTTCTTTCATTAAACCGTCACTATCGGCTCATATTCCCCGAACACGCCGCGAAGAACATCACAAATCTCTCCCAGAGTACAATAAGCCCGTACCGAATCCAGGATGGGGACCATCAAATTGCCATTTCCTTCGGCCACCTTCTTCAACCCCGCTAAGGATACCTCTACTCCCTGGTGGTTGCGAGATGTCCGGAGCTCCGCCAGCTTCTTCACTTGCACTTCCCGCACCTTTGGGTCAACTTTCAATAGTCCCTTTACGGGTGGCTCTTGAATCTGAAATTTGTTTACGCCTACCAGAATCTTTTTCCCGAGCTCCATTTCCTTTTGATACCGGTAAGAGCTTTCCTGGATCTCCTGCTGGATGTATCCTTTTTCAATCGCGGCTACGGCTCCTCCCATCTGGTCGATCTTGGCAATGTATTCGCTGGCCCGTTTCTCGATCTCGTTGGTCAGCGTTTCTATGAGATAGGACCCCCCCAGAGGATCAACCGTGTCCGCTACCCCGGATTCGTGCGCGATGATCTGCTGCGTACGTAGGGAAAGGCGCACAGATTCTTCCGTAGGTAAGGCCATGGCTTCATCATAGGAGCAGACCGCTAACGATTGGCAGCCGCCTAAAACTGCGGCCATGGCCTGAAAAGTCGTGCGGATCAAATTATTCAGCGGTTGCTGGGCGGTAAGGGTACATCCGCCGGTCTGGGTGTGGAAGCGTAACATCCAGGAACGCGGGTCCTTGGCCTTAAATCGCTCTTTAATGATCTTGGCCCAAAGTCTCCGGGCAGCCCGGAATTTGGCCACTTCCTCCAGAAAGTTGATGTGCGTATTGAAAATCCAGGAAACCCTCGGCGCGAAATCATCGATGTCCAACCCGGCTTTCACTCCGGCTTCCAGGTAAGCGATGGCGATGGAAAAAGCAAAGGCCACTTCCTGGACGGCTGTTGACCCTGCTTCCCTCACGTGGTAGGCCCCTACGCTGATGGAGTTCCACTGCGGCACTTCCCGGGAACAGTATTCGAAAATATTGGTGATCAGCCTCATCGAGGGCTGCGGAGGAAAGATGTAGGTGCCTCTGGCTACATATTCCTTGAGTACGTCATTCTGGGTTGTCCCCCGCAGGTCAGCCGGCTTGACTCCTTGTTTTTCGGCCACGGCGACGTACATAGCCAGAAGGATAGCCGCTGTGGCGTTGATGGTCATGGAAGTACTCACCCTGCCCAGGGGAATCCCGTCCAAAAGGACTTCCATGTCCGCCAGGGAATCGATGGCCACCCCCACCTTCCCCACCTCCCCCTGGGAAAGGGGATGATCAGAGTCGTAACCGATCTGGGTTGGCAGGTCAAAAGCAACGGAAAGGCCGGTTTGCCCCTGCTCTAACAGGTATTTAAACCTGCGGTTGGACTCCTCGGCCGTAGCGAACCCGGAGTATTGGCGCATGGACCAAACCCGTCCCCGGTACATGGTAGGCTGAATGCCGCGGGTAAACGGGTACTCACCTGCGAAACCAAGGTCTTGCAGGTATTCGAATTGGGGAATCTCCCCCGGCGTATAAAGGATCTGGGTATCCATCCCCGAGCTGCTTTGGATCTTTTCCGGTGTCTTCTTCAAGCATCGGCTTTCCCACTTATTTTTCTCTTCGAGTATTTTCTTTTCGTTCATCTCGCCTTCTTCCTCCATTCCCGCAGTCCGTCGGTCAAAAAAGCCTGCCCTGGGGATGCAATGGATTTTCGAAAATTTTCGTTATACCTAAAAAAGGCAATTCACCACAGAGGGCACAGAGGAAAATTATTCTCCGTGTTCTCTGTGGTTTAAAAAAAATCGCTGAATTGAGGTTATATTAAAACATCAGCAAAAAATTTACAAGTGTCAACCCCGGTTGAAAGTCGGCTTGTATTTTTCCCCGGCAACCGGTTTTTTTCTCCATCCCTACCGGAAAAATCGAAAAAACAGAGCGGTTTCTCTCGGGCAGAAAATATAAAGAAAAAGTGGAAATAAAAATGATAACCCCTGGCATGTTCATCCGCTTAAGCCGCTCACGGTCAATTGCCTCCGGATGGGATGAAAGGGGGTTGGGAAGAAAAAATACGCTCGGCGATTGACGGGAAGACAAAGGTTTAAAAATTAAAATAGATCAATCCGATAATAAACAATAAAACCAGGACTACAAAAACTCCGACTCCGATAGGTCGCCGGTAAAGGTTTTCATCATACGCCCTTCTTCCTCTGATTTCTTTGAGCTCCGATTTACGTTCCTCGATCGCATTCCTGGAACTGGGGTTGACCCCCTGGTACATTTTGAGCTCGAAATATTTCACCTTTTCTTCCATCAGCAAGAGAGGATTCCGGCTAAAATGCACTGCGGCATTGACCGCCCGTCTGGTCCGTGCCTGCATACCCAAACGGGCAGC
>JAOUFX010000273.1 GCA_029857975.1 Deltaproteobacteria bacterium
GTGAACGACGGCGTAGCCGCAGGTGATGGGCAGTAATGGAAGGTTTGCCTCGGGCAAATGCCTAATCTCAACAGCACCCGTTGAACCTCTCTTGGAATTCCTCGGGGCTAAACCTGTATTCTTGAGTGCCGTAGCACTCTACGGCAAAGGAAGCGCATACACTGCCCATCCTGGCCGACTGCTCGATGTCCTTACCCCGGACCAGACCGCTGACCAGCCCGCCCCTGTAAGCATCTCCGGCGCCTGTGGGGTCCTCTACCTTCCTTGGCTCCACCGTAGGAATGCTTATCTCACAATCCGGCATGGAGACTTTTGAACCCAGTTCTCCCAGGGTTACAATGATAGTCCTCGCCCGCCTAAGCAAGGCTTCTTTGTTTAGGCCGGTCTTGCTTTTGATCAGATCCATCTCATAATCATTGGAGATCAGAATCCGGCACCCTTCTATGGCCTGAACCAGGTCTCTGGCATCCAACATGGGCAGCGATTGTCCAGGGTCGAAGATATAGTCGATCCCCCTGGCCTTACAGGCGCGGGGGTAGTTTATCATGTCCTCAAGATTACCGGGAGAGACGATAACAAGGGTCTCCTGTGGATTGACTTTGTCGAAATTCAGAGAGGAAGGAAATTCCATAGCGCCCGGGTTGAACCCGGTGATCTGGTTGTCGGCCAGGTCGGTGGTTATGTAGGCGCTGGCAGTAAATTCGTCCTCTATGATTTTGATGTTTTCCGTAGAGATCCCATTTTTTTCCAGCCACGCGAAGTACCTATGATAATCATATCCAATAGTAGCGGAGATTCCCGGCTTTTCACCCATCAGGGTGAGAGCGTAGGCAATATTGCCTGCCGTACCGCCGAATTTCTCCTTCATACCCTTCACCTGGAAGCAAACGTTCAAAACATGTATTTTCTCGGGGAGGATATGCTCGGAGAAGTATCCCGGGAAATTCATAATCCGGTCGTATGCCAGTGACCCGGAAACAATGATATTCATGTCCATAGGCCTCTTAAATCAGTTCCTGGTTTGCCATCCATATCTTTTTTAGGGCCTAAAAAAAGAGGCTGGATGGCCGCCACATACTCTTTTTTCCCAAATATTTAACCCAAAATATATGGAGCCTACAAATGACAATTTACCCCAGGAATTTTAAAAAGCTCTCAATGGAGCTGGAAATAAATTTTTCAATAGTCTTCATAATAATATTTTGCTAATTTCATGATCCCCTTTTTTTCAGGTCTTCCATTATCCATTACATAAAATTGGCCGCTTTTCCCCTTGAAAATAGCCGCCTGATGAAATCCAGAAAATTCATCGGTTTTCCGCGGGCTATAAGCAGCAGCTTTATAACCGCCCTTCCTCAAACAGACCAATGAAAAACGGGTAAATTCCACGCACGTTCCCTTATTGGTTTTAAATAACCAACGCGGATCACCAGGATGATCAGCTTCAAGAGTATATACAAATCGCTTCCTTTGATAATAGTCAATGAGCCTGGGGGCACTGAGGCGATCGGTCACGGTTTCAAAATCTTCCCACCGCGAGTCGGAAAAATCCCAGGCTTTATCCAGAAGCTGTTTCAGCGAATACCTCAAGACATTTTCATCGGCTCTTTTCTCTAGCACCCAAAAAATGGCCTGCAAAGGAGCGGAGTATTTTCTGACTTCCGGAAGGCCATTTCTCAAAAGCCGGGTGAGATTATCTTTCTCGCTGAAGGAAGCATTGGCCACCAGATTTAGAAATCGGCCAAGAGCCTGGACTTGGGGTTCTCCGATGTTACCCTGAAATTCCGGAAGCCTGCTAACTTCCACGGCAACGACAGAATCTAAGGCATACAACTGGTAGAATAAATCACGGACTTCTGCACTTCGAACCCAGTAAATATCACTGATATTTGGGTGGGTGGGCAGGATCGAGGTGGAACAACCAAAAATCAAAACCAATATCGAACTTAAAAGGAAAAATCTTCTCATGGGCAATGTATCCCTGCAAAATATTTCCGGGTCAATCATGAGGTCTAGTATAAGTAATTCCGGACATTTTGAATAGGAATAGACCATTCACCCCAGAAATTTATATTACCGATTTCTGGTTTTCCGCTTGCATCCCTTTATGCCGAAGAGCCTTTTATTTTAGCCAATCTTACTCTAACCTAAATTGAGCGGTTTTTTTTCACCACAGAGATCTCAGAGAATAATTGCATAGTTAAAAAACAAAATAAGCTCAATCTTTTCTCTGTGTTCTCAGGTAATAAATTCGTCAGATAGAATGTGGTGTTGTTTTCACTGTTTTTTTTAATTTTCCTCTGGGCCCTCTGTGGTGAATCGCCTTTTTTGGGTCTAAGGCAAGAAATAATGATTAAATTTTAACAGGGCGATAAATGTTGTCAAGCGGATATTTGGCGGCAAAATAACCCTACTTGACACCGTTTTCCTTTTTCAATAAGATGCTGTTCATATTTCCCCCTGCGCTAAGGAGCACTTTTCATGGAAAACATTCTACAAAAAATGGAAGAAGCCTCTCAATTCATTGCCCGCAGGGTCAAAGCGAAGCCCGGAGTCGGAATTATCTTAGGAACGGGCCTCGGGGGCCTGGTGAAAAAAATCTCCCCAAGGCAATCATTGCCTTATGAAGGGATTCCTCATTTTCCCCGCAGTACAGTCGAAGGACATGCCGGTCGTTTAATCTTCGGCCGCTGCTCCAACAAGCAAGTATTGGTGATGCAAGGAAGATTCCATCTCTACGAAGGCCACCCGTTATCGCGGGTAACCTTTCCCGTTCGGGTGATGAAAAAGCTGGGAGTGAAAATTCTTATCGTAACCAATGCGGCTGGAGGCCTGAACCCTTTCTTTTCCGCCGGCGATGTCATGGTCATCTCCGACCACATCAATTTTACCGGGCAAAACCCGCTGATCGGTTACAATCTCGATGCTTTGGGTCCGAGGTTTCCTGATATGACTGCCGTCTATGACCAAGAGCTGATCGCCCTATCCGAACAAGTCGCTCTGGAAAAAAAGATCAAGCTCCAGCGGGGCGTTTACGTGGGGGTGACGGGGCCGAGCATGGAAACCCCGGCAGAAACCCGCTTCTTGCGGATGATGGGAGCCGATGCCGTCGGTATGTCCACCATCCCGGAGGTTATCGTGGGAGTCCATTGTGGCTTGCGCATCCTGGGCCTTTCGGCCATTGCCAACGTCAATCTTCCAGATTGCATGCAATCAGCCCCCCTTGAAGCAATCCTGGCCAATGCCGCCGTAGCCGGGAAGAAAATGATCGGCATTGTGGAAGGAGTTCTGGAAAAGATTTAGAGGAGGTTTCCTTGGGCCAACAAGTAAAAAAGCCTGCGGACTTGATCTTGACCAATGGCACCCTGCTCCCTCTGTCACCCGATTCTGAACCCATCATTGACGGAGCCTTGGCCGTTGCCAACGGATGGATAACCGGGCTGGGAGCAAAAGCCCATGTGGAAAAATATTTTGAGGCTCGCCGAACGATTGATGCCCGGGGCGGTCTGATCATGCCCGGCCTGGTGAATGCCCACAACCACGCGGCCATGACCTCTTACCGAATAATGGCCGACGACCTTCCCTTGGTGGACTGGTTGACCCATTACATATTTCCAGCAGAAAGTAAATCTGACGGCGATCAGGTTTACTGGAGTACGCTTTTGGCCTGCAGCGAGATGATCCGCTCAGGGACTACGACGTTTTGCGACATGTATCTTTTTGAAGACCGGGTTGCCCAGGCGGCCAAAGAAGCCGGAATGAGGGCCTTGGTCGGAGAAGTACTTTATGATTTCCCCTCCCCCAATTATGGACCTCTGAATAAAGGACTGGAATATACCGAAGCCTTGATCATCCGCTGGCAGGGTGACCCCCTCATCTCCGCGGCCGTGGAACCCCACGCCTTGTACACCTGTTCTCCGGGGCTTTTGGGGCAGTGTCAGGATTTGGCCGATCGGTATGGAGTTCCCATGATCATCCATCTGGCCGAGACCCGAAGCGAAGTTGAAGAAATTTCTCAAAAATACGGCAAAAGGCCAGTAAATCATATGGAAAATTTAGGACTTCTCTCCCCCTCTCTGATCGCCTGCCACTGCGTCTGGCTGACCGAAGCCGAAATGGACCTCCTGGCCCGCCGGGGAGTAAAAGTGGTCCATAACCCCGAATCCAACATGAAACTGGCTTCCGGGGTTGCTCCCATCCCGGAACTCCTGGCTAAAGGAGTTACGGTGGGACTGGGCACGGATGGCTGCGCCAGCAATAACAACCTGGACCTCTTTCAGGAAATGGACTCGGCGGCCAAACTGCATAAAGTGCACCGGCTGGACCCCACCGTGATGCCCTCCGATGTGGTCCTGCACATGGCCACTCTGGGGGGAGCAAAGGTTTTGGGTCTGGACAGGGAGATTGGTTCTCTGGAAGTGGGCAAAAAAGCGGATATCATCATCCTGGATTTAAACCGCCCTCACCTCCAGCCGATTTACAATATCGCTTCGCATCTGGTCTACTCGGCCACGGGTGCGGATGTACGCGATGTGATCATCAACGGCCAACTGATCATGCAAGACCGCCAACTCCTCACCCTCGACGAAACAGAAATCCTGAAAAAAATGCAAATAATCAAGGGAAAGATCCTGCAAAGGGTTTCTCATTGAATCAATATTCCCCGGCCGATATTCTCATCAAGGACGCCAATCTCCTTCCGTTTCCACACTCCTCTCATTTCATCCCCCACGGCTGGCTGGCAATAAAAGAAAGCCGAATCACGGGGATAGGTCAAGGGGGAGCTCCTTCCATTCCTGCCGGCTTATACCTTGACGGCCGGGACTGCCTGGCCATGCCTGGACTGGTGAACGCTCATTCCCACGCCCCTATGGCCCTCTTCCGAGGGCTGGCCGATGACCTTCCGTTAAAGGTCTGGCTGGAAGAGTATATCTTTCCTGCTGAAAGAAGATGGGTGGATGCAGATTTCGTCTACTGGGGCACGCTCCTGACCTGCGCGGAAATGATCCGTTCCGGAACTACTACTTTTGCCGACGGATATTTTTTCGAAGAGCAGGTAGCCCGAGTTGTGGAAAAGGCTGGACTGCGGGCAATTTTGGGGGAGGGAATTCTCGATTTCCCCACTCCGGACTCTCCGTCCCCGGATGAATCCTTAAAGAAGGCTGAAGATTTTCTTCAGCAGTACAGAACTTCTTCCCTCATTCATCCTGCCCTCTTCCCCCATTCTGTGTACACCTCTTCTCCGGGGCTTTTGGGGCAGTGTCAGGATTTGGCCGATCGGTATGGAGTTCCCATGATCATCCATCTGGCCGAGACCCGAAGCGAAGTTGAAGAAATTTCTCAAAAATACGGCAAAAGGCC
>JAOUFX010000275.1 GCA_029857975.1 Deltaproteobacteria bacterium
GCAGTGCAAAAGTTAGTGGGCCTCAAGATCATTACCGGATTTACTCAAAAGGTGAAGGATTTGATCGGGGATGTAAAAGGATGTTCTCACCTGACCAATCTTTTTCTGACCCTGGGACCGGTAGCCGTTCAGGGTTACTTTGCCGCTTACGGCAGAAGGCCTGGAGCCAGATCGTTGGATAACCCGAGTATATCCCGGGTGATCGATAGCTGCCACGTCTGGCGGAAAGACGGTCCTTATGTGAAGTCCTTGGCCGCTGCCACGGCATGGGAGAAAAAAGGAGCATAAGATGTTATGGTGGGTGCGATTCATTCTCTTGGCCGCAGTGGCCGGATTCTTTCTGGAGTTTGGAATCGAAGAGATGGTCCGGGCCTATCAACTCCAACACCCGAGTGCTTTTTTAGCTTCTTTTTTTTCTTCGAGCTTCATTATCCTGATCAGTGGAACTTTGCTCGTAGGTTTTATTTGGAAAATGATCTTGAGAGGGAAAGGAAAGAAAGAGTTTTAGGGATTGGGGCGTGACTTGAATCTTTTAATATTAAACAAGGAGGCAAAAATAAGATGGAGGTAAGTTTTAATTTAAGCGGAAAAGTGGCCATCGTTACCGGGGGGGGAAGGGGAATCGGCCGGGCCATTGCCCTGGGACTGGCCGGGGCCGGTGCTTCGGTAGTCGCGTCCAGCCGGACGGCCAAAGAAATTGATGCCGTAGTTGAAGAGATTCGTCAGTTGGGCGGAAAGGGTCTGGCCGTGGTTACCGATCTGACCGTCAATGAACAATTGGAGAATCTGGTAAATGCCACCCTAAAGGAATTCGGTCGAATCGACATCCTGGTGAATAATGCCGCCCGTAGTTTTTTACGCAGCTTGCTCGACTTACGGGAAGATGGATGGGATAAAGTTTTTAACACCAATGTCAAAGCCGTCTGGCTCTTGAGCCGTGCCGTTGCCCGCAGGATGATGGAGCAGAAGTATGGCCGGATCATCAACATCACCACTATAGGCGCGGAGAAGGCAGAATTGGGCATGGCCGCTTACGGGTGCAGCAAAGCTGCCCTGAAGATGTTGACGCGATGTATGGCCCGGGAATGGGCCCCATTCGGGATAAACGTCAATGCCGTAGGACCCGGCCTAACCCGTACCGACTTCAGTAAACCGATCTGGTCCAATCCTGAGGTGGCCAAACACGTGGCGTTGGCGATTCCCAAGGGCCGTTTGGCCGAGCCGGAAGAAATTGTCGGTTCCGTTCTTTTCCTGGCCTCGGATGTTTCTAACTTTATTACCGGCCATTCCATTTACGTGGATGGGGGGGCTTTAACTACTTGAGAGAATGAAGGTAATGGGATGAAGGCGGGGCGCTGACAGCTTACATGGAGGGAACGATGAATTTTCCAAAGGATCTGAATTATTCAAAGGAACATGAATGGACGAAGGCAGAAGATGGGTATGCCCTCGTCGGCATCACGGACTATGCTCAGGATAAACTGGGGTCCATTGTCTTTGTCGAATTGCCTGTTGCCGGGAAAAACTTTAAAAAAGGGGATGTCCTGGTGACCGTCGACTCCGTGAAGGCCGTGGCCGAGGTCTATGCACCTGTGAGCGGCCAGGTGGAAGAGATCAACGAATCGTTACGGGACAATCCCGAATGGATCAATCGCGATGCTTACGGGCAAGGTTGGATGGTGAAATTGAAAATGGATGATCCCAGCGAATTAAGCAGCCTTCTCTCTTCAGAAGCCTACCAGGCTTTTGTCGCCCAAGAAGAAGCCAAGGGGTAAAAGATGCGTTACATACCCAATGCCGAGAATGATTGGGGAGAAATGCTGCCGGCCATCGGGTTCAAGCGCCTGGAAGATTTAATCAACATCCTCCCTGAACCTCTGCGCCTAAAAGAAGCATTGGATCTCCCCTCCCCCCTTGCGGAGATGGAACTGGTTCAACATCTTCTTTCCTTAAGTGAAGGGAAAAAGATGATCTCTTTCTTGGGAGCCGGGGCCTATGATCATTTCATCCCTGCGGTGGTGGACCATGTGCTCCGGAAGTCGGAATTTTACACGGCCTATACCCCCTATCAGCCGGAGGTCAGCCAGGGTACCCTTCAGGCCATTTTCGAGTTCCAGACCCTCATCTGCCAGCTCACCGGCATGGAAGTAGCCAATGCCTCCGTATACGACGGGGTTTCAGCGGTTGCCGAGGGCATATTGATGGCCCAGCGCCTCAAGGGGAGAAAAAAGTGCTTCTTAGCCCGGTCTGTCCATCCGGAATCGCGGATCGTTACCCGCACCTATACTCATCCTTTAGCCTTGGAACTCAAAGAAATTCCTTATACCGCCTCCGGCTCCACCGACCTGAACGCTTTACGAGACCAGATAGATGGAGAAACCAACGCGGTCGTGCTCCAGCAGCCCAATTTTTTGGGCTGCCTGGAAGATCTGGAAGAAGCCGCGGCCATCGCCCATGCCCAAGGAGCCCTATTGATTGTGGCAGTGATGGAGCCCTTGTCCCTGGCTCTTCTCCAGCCTCCCGGCCTCCTGGGTGCGGACATTGTCGTAGGGGAAGGACAGAGCTTCGGGAATGCTTTGAGTTTTGGGGGACCTTACGTCGGCTTCTTTGCCAGCAAAGAGAGTTTTCTGCGGGCCATGCCCGGGAGGCTCGTGGGTGAAACCGTGGATCGCGAAGGCCGCCGGGGGTTTGTTCTGGCCGTAGCCACGAGGGAACAACATATCCGCAGGGAAAAAGCGACTTCCAATATTTGCACCAATCAGGCCTTGTGTGCTCTGGCCGTTCTGGTCTACCTTTCTACGCTGGGCAAGGAAGGACTGAAAGAACTGGCCCGGGTCAACTTCAGCAAGTGTGAGTATGCCAAAAAAAGGCTGGGAGAACTGGGTCGCTTGCGTTTTTCCGGGCCGACCTTCAATGAGTTTGTTGTCACCCTGGACCACGACCCTCAATTCATTCTGCCCCAGCTCCTCCAGAAGGGAATCATTGGGGGTTTTCCCCTGAAGAAGTTTTATCCCGAGATGGAAAGAGAAGTTTTGATCTGCGTAACCGAAAAAATATCCAGGAAAAACATAGACCGTTTAGTCGAAGTACTGGGGAGTGTCTCGAAGGAGGCAAAATGAAAGAGAACTGGCCGGGGGCCTGCGGGCTAATCCTGGAGGAGCCTTTAATTTTCGAAAAGGGGGGCAAGGGAAGAATGGGATATTCTCTCCCCGGGCTGGACGTAGATGAGGCCGACCCGGAAAAAATCTGGCCCTCCAAGTTGATCCGTAAAGATTGGCAAGGATTTCCCGAGATGAGTGAAGTGGAAGTCGTCCGCCATTTCACCCATCTGGCGCAGTGGAACTATGGCGTTGACTCCGGCTTTTATCCCCTCGGTTCCTGCACCATGAAGTACAATCCCAAGGTCAACGAGGACCTGGCCCGTCTTCCCGGGTTCAGCGGATTGCATCCGTATCAGCCGGAAGAGGTTGCTCAAGGCGCTCTTCGCTTGATGTACGACCTGCAAAATTTTCTCTGCCGGATCAGCGGCATGGACCAGGTGACTCTTCAACCCTCGGCTGGCGCTCAGGGAGAACTCACGGGTATGTTGATGGTCCGGGCGTATTTAAACGCTCAAGGAAACCCCCGAAAAAAAGTCCTGGTCCCGGATACGGCCCATGGAACGAATCCGGCCAGCTCAAGTCTTTGCGGCTACCAGGTCATCCAGGTAAAATCCAATGAACGGGGCATCCTCTCCCCCCAGGGAATTGAAGAAAAAATGGATGAGGACGTGGCCGCTCTCATGATCACCAATCCGAACACCCTCGGCCTGTTTGAAGAACATATCTGCCAGATTGCCGAAATCGTGCACCACAAAGGGGGGCAAATTTATTGCGATGGAGCAAACCTGAATGCTCTCATGGGTTTGAGCCGGGTGGGCGACATGGGAGTGGACGTATTGCATTTCAACCTTCATAAGACCTTTTCCACCCCCCACGGGGGTGGCGGCCCAGGAGCTGGCCCTGTGGGCGTAAAAGACCACCTGGTGCGTTATCTTCCCGTACCCATTATTACCAAAGACCAAGAGCGTTTCCGCTTCGATTATGACCGCCCCCAATCCATCGGCAAGGTTCGGTCCTTCTACGGCAACTTTGGCATTCTAATCCGGGCCTATGCTTACATTCTTTCCATGGGGCCAGCAGGACTCAAAAGAGCCAGCCTGGTTGCTCTGCTTAACGCCAATTATCTCCGGGGCAAGCTGAAAGATTTTTATTTTCTCCCTTACGACTTCCCCTGCATGCATGAATGTGTCTTCAGCGACCGGTTACAAAGTCAGTATGGAGTTACTGCCCTGGACATCGCCAAACGTTTGATGGATTATGGCTTCCATCCTCCCACGATCTATTTCCCCCTGGTTGTCCACGGAGCGCTTATGATTGAACCTACGGAGAGCGAGGCCAAAGAAACCCTGGATCAGTTCATCGCCGCCATGGTGCAAATTGCGAAGGAGGCTCAGACCGACCCCGGTCTTCTAAAGAACGCGCCGCACAAAACCAAGGTTTCCCGGCTGGATGAAGTCCTGGCGAATCGCAAACCCAAGCTGCGGTGGAAACCTTAAATAAGTCATATAGTCTCATTTAGTCATGTAGTCATTGGGTCATTGGATCACCGGGTAACGGAGGGAGCGGTTAACGATTGATAGTTTGAAGAGATACGCAGAAAGGTAGGGTAAGAATGGTGACGAAGGAAGATTGCAAGAGAAAAGTCATGGAAGCGATTGAAAAACGGGCCGGAGAACTCCAGAAAATCGGGGAAACCATCTTGCAACACCCAGAACTGGGGTTTAAAGAGGTAAAAACCGCTGCGCTGGTGGAAGATAAATTTCGTTCATTGGGCCTGGCATATCAGAAAGGACTGGCCGTTACAGGAGTCATGGCTCACCTCCCGGGGAAGAGCCGGAAAATTCACCTGGCCATCATGGGTGAACTGGACTCGATTCTCATTCCTTCGCACCCGTTCGCCGATCCGCAAACGGGAGCTGCCCACGCCTGCGGTCATAACGCCAGTATCGCCGGGATGCTGGGGGCAGGAATGGGACTTTTAGATTCCGGAGTGATGAAAGAACTTGACGGAGATATATCCCTGATTGCTGTTCCTGCCGAAGAACTGGTGGAGTTAGAATACCGGAATCGGCTACGGCAGGAAGGCCGAATCACTTTCCTGGCCGGCAAACAAGAATTCATTCGCTTGGGTTTACTGGACGGTGTGGATATGGTTTTGATGTTTCACCTCCAGCAAGCTGAGCCGGTCCAAAAAATTTCTGTAGGGAGTACGATGAATGGGTGTCT
>JAOUFX010000276.1 GCA_029857975.1 Deltaproteobacteria bacterium
TCAATCTTGACCTCAGCCGTATCGGGAACCTGTTTGATGCAACAGAGAAAATGCATGGTTTTAAAGAAGCCGTAAGTCGCAAGTCGTAAGGCGCAAGGGGTAAAAGCTTTTCGCGATCATGGTTTTCCTTGCACTCACGCTGACACCCACACTCATTCAAGTAAACCGCTGAATATCTGGCCTTCGACAAATTCTATAAGAATAACCCTTACCCGCGTGATTCCCAGCATCTTGCACACCCTCCACCGTTTTTCACCATCCCAAATCCGGAAGCATTCCCCATCAAACCAAACTTGAATGGGGTCAACCTGGCCTCGGGAGAGAATAAAACGGCATAGAATTTCCAGGGATTCCCGGTGGTAGACGAGGCGGAGGTTGGGTCGGATCCTCTCCAGATCGACTTCGATCAAATTCTTTCTCACACTTTCTCCCTTTCTGGTCAGGCAGAGAATGGATGTAAAACGATCGGGTTATTATTGTAAACTCAATATCGGTGGGAGTGTCAAGGAGGAAGTTGGGAATCGCTGGGCAAGGATGCTCTTTGCCGATGGGTTGATAAAAAAAGGAGATGGGTTCTTAAACTCCATATTTTTTCAACTTACGCCACAGCGTGCTGCGGTCTATACCCAAGATTCGGGAGATTTCATTTTTGTTCTTATGTCTCTTAAACATCTCTTGAATAAGAGTCTTTTCCGTTGCGCCCAACGTAGCCTTAAGGTGGGCTGCGGGTTCTTCCGCTGCGGAGGGTCGCATTTTTCTTTCCAGACAAGCCTCCAGCAGGGCGCCAATCTTTTTCTCATGCTTCCGGGGCTGATAAAGGAGACAAAACCGCTTGACAATGTTTTCCAGTTCCCGAACATTCCCCTTAAAAGGTTCATTTTCTAAAATACTCTGGATCAATTGTTTCTTTTTCATCAGAGAACCTATGATCTCCTGGCGCGCCCCGCCCACAAAATGCAAAAAGAGTGGAGCCAAATCTTCCGGACGTTCGCGTAGAGGGGGAATATGCAGACGAAAGGCACTCAAACGATAGTAAAGATCTTCCCGGAATCGATGGTCGGCGACACAGGATTCCATATCAAGGTTGGTGGCGGCGATAATACGAATTTCTACGGGAATAATGCGATCGCTTCCGAGTTTCAAAATTTCATGTTCCGAGAGGAGGCGTAAAAGTTTTGCTTGCAGGGGATAGCTGAGGGAGGTAATTTCATCCAGAAAAAGCGTTCCTTTATGAGCTAACTCAATCAGCCCTTTTTTACCGGCAACACGGGCCCCGGTAAAGGCTCCTTTTTCATATCCAAAAAGTTCACTTACCAGAAGCTCGCTGGGGAGGGTGGCACAATTGATGGCCACGAATGGACCTTTCCTTTGCTCACTGATGGCGTGAATGCTGTGGGCGAAAAGTTCTTTGCCCGTTCCGCTTTCTCCCGTAATCAAAATAGGACCTCGGGCAGCGGCGAACAAAGATGCCTTCTCTTTACATAAACGCAAAGCCTGACTCTCGCCCACAATATCGTCCAACTTATACTTGGCTGCAAAACCCCGCTCATGAAGTTTTTTTCGTACCGTAAATTCCGCATCCTGGATCTCATCAATTTTCGTAAAAGTGCAAACTACACCGTGAATCCCCTCGGGGGAGCGGACGGGTATGTAGTTTACAACTAAATTTCCCCCCTCGACGGCGTTGAGAATCTTGTCGCCTTGATACAACACTTTCTCCACGGTTTTACTGCCGAAGAGATCTACTACTCTTTGTCCCTGCAGCTTCTTTGTTCCCAAAAGGGTTTGGGCGGGGGGATTGTCTAAGATGATCTGTCCCGCCTCATCGGTTAATAGCAGACCTTCCGGAAAATGGTTGACTACAGCCGTAAGTTGCGATATCCGGCGGATCCCTTCATGCTGAATTTTGCAGATTTCCAGGGCATTTTTAACCGCCATACGAATCATGTCCATGCCTTTATAAAGTAAAATCCCCTTCAACCCCATTTTTTCAGCGACCCCAACCGTATAACTTCCCCCGATAAGCACTTTGTAGCCTTTTTCCTTCGCTACCTTGCAGGCATTCTCATATTCCCTATTGGTATCGCAATAGAAAGGTAAAAAGGAAACGTTCATCATCTGCGACAGGAGGAAAATGTCAAAATCCCGGTCATCCCGGGAAAGACACAAGGCGATCTGGTTATCAAAATTGTGGGCTTCCTGGATGGCCCGGATCAGATCGGGAAACGTCGGGCGGAAGGAGATAATCGGAATTTTAAGGTGCTTTGAATGCATTCTCCTGGTTGACGGTCCAGCCAATACAATATCTGCTACCCCCTCGATTTCCCGTAGAAAAGTCCCAGCTTCCTCCAACAAACTGGTGATAAAAATAAAATCGGCAACATCGCCAAACTCAGAAGCAACCTTTCGGGCGATGGCGATCACGGGCTTATATCCTACAATACAAAGTTTAGGTTTCATTACCTTCCCCCTGATATGTTTCATTTTTACATCATTTTTTCAAATTTGCAACGAAACAATCATTCAGGGCCTTTCTTCTCCCATCGCAAGCGACCTGGATTCAACTGATTTTTTTACTTTATTTTGAAAATGGCTCAAATCCCCCCTTGGTATTTATTTTGCTGAAATCATTTTATCCTCAGAAAAAATTTAAAAGAGGTTGGTTTCATGAAGATTACGGATGTCGTTGCCGATAACCTTACGATTCCCTACCCGGGTAAGGTGAGACCTGCCTGGCAGCCTGGCCTCGTCACTTCCTCCTACAACTTTACTTTAGTTCGCATCTTCACCGATGAAGGGATTACGGGCATGGGGGGAACAAGCGGTCATTGCGCCGGAGTGATCTTGACCCAAGTCAAACCCTATTTGGTTGGCGAAGACCCAATGGCCACCGAACGCTTGGCCCGGGTTTATCGTCATGCCGGCAACGGCATCTGGTGTATAGACATGGCTTTGTGGGACATTATCGGCAAGGCTGCCAACCTTCCGCTTCACAAGCTTTGGGGAAGTTACCGCAATAAAATATTGGCTTACGCCAGCACAGTTGAAATAGGAAGCCCTGAAGACCGAGCCTTGCTTGCGGTTCACTATCAAGAATTAGGGTTTAAGGCCATGAAGCTCCGGTTGCACAGCGAGAAGATGGCCGATGACCTGTCCATCCTGGATGCCTGTCTTAAGGCAACCCAGGGCAAAATGGATTTTATGGTGGATGCTAATCAGGCCACCAATTTACCATCTCCCGAACAAGGGGTGGTATGGGATTTTCAGAGGGCTTGGCGTATGGCCCGCGAATTGGAAGCGCGGAGGGTGGTCTGGCTGGAAGAACCGCTCTCCCGCTACGATTTTGACAACCTGGTCCGGCTGCGGGAAGCTACGGAAATTTACATCGCCGGCGGGGAAAAGAATCAGGGACTGCACGAATTCCGGTGGCTCATCGAACGCGGGGTTTACGACATCATCCAGCCTGATTGTGCCATGTCCGAGGGTGTATCCCAGTTGCGTAAGGTTGCGGCCATGGCCGAAATGTATAAAAGGCACTTTGCCCCCCACCACAGCATGAGCGGGATCGGCCTGGCGGCGGTGATCCATCTGGCCTGTACGTTTCCGGGCTTGACTTGGGCGGAACTGATGTACGAGCCAAGAACGAGAACGATCGAAGCTTATCAGCAGTTGGGTGGCATTCTGGAATCAAAAATCTGGCTTGACGAGGAAGGATACATCCCCGCACCCGAGGGGCCTGGCTTAGGGGTTATCCTCAACGAAAAAAAGATTAATCAATATTCGGTTTAAAAATGAAGATCAAGAATCGAGCAAGTTTGGTGGTAACGGGGGACATCGCCAGCCGGCAGGTGGTATTGGAGATCGTTGAGGCTGCCTTGCAAACCCTTGACGCCTACCAGGTGATCAGAAATTTTTTAAAGCTCGATGGAAATATTCTGCGGATAGGAAACCAAAAATGGGATCTGGATAATAAACGCCGTCTTTTTGTGGTTGGAGCCGGGAAAGCCTGTAACTCCATGGCGAAAGCGGTGGAAGACACGTTGGGAAACCGCATCCATAAAGGCTTAGTCATCGTAAAGCAGCTGGACGTTGCCGATTCATTACACCGGATAGAATTGGTGGTTGGCGGCCATCCCATCCCCAATGAAAAAGGACTGCGGGCCAGCCGGCGCATTTTGGACCTGGTGAACGATGCCGGACCCGAGGATCTTTTTATTGGCTTGATTAGCGGCGGAAGTTCAGCCTTGATGAATTGCCCTGTCCCGGGAATCACTTTAGAGGAGGAGATGAAAGTAACGGCCGAGCTTTTGCGCAGTGGCGCCCGCATCCTGGAAATCAATGCCGTGCGCCGCCACATTTCTGCCACTAACGGAGGTCGCTTAGCTCAAAAAATTGAAGCCCAAGGGGCGGAAATGATCAATTTGATTATTTCCGATTCCGTAGGGAATAAGCCCACGACCGACCCCGCCCAACCCGTCAAATTTTTCGGGACCCCCGTGGCAGCGGATTCCACCACTCTTCAGGATGCCCGAAGCGTCCTGAAAAAATACGGTCTTCTTCCCCGAGTTCCACCCTCGATCATTGAATTTCTTAACCATGCAAACCCCAGGCATGAAACTCCCAAAATTCTCGGCAATTACATCCATCATTTCGTATTACAAAAACCAGCCGACGCCTGTGAAGCTGCCAAACAAGCGGCGGATAGGATGGGCCTTTCCGGGTTGATCTTGACCACACTCCTCGAAGGGGAAAGCCGGGAAGCGGGGATATTCTTAGCCACCGTGGCCAAGGAAATCGCTTTGAACCTTCGCTTCCTTGTACCTCCTTGCGTGCTGATTGCGGGAGGGGAAACAACGACCAGAATCGATGGTCCCTGCGGAATGGGCGGGCCTTCTCAGGAACTGGCCCTTGGTTTTGCCCTGGAAACGGCAGGCCTGAAAGGATTTTGTATTGGGGCGATCGACACCGATGGCACGGATGGTCTATCGGAGATTGCGGGAGGAATTACCGACGGCACAACGGTGGAGCGGGCTCGAATGAAGGACCTGAATGTGTACGAGCGATTGCAGGCCCATGACAGCTCGGCGGTTCTACAAATGATTGGCGATGCAATTATGACCGGCAACACGGGTACAAATGTATGCGACTTGAATGTAATTTATATTGCACCCAAAAGTTGATGATCTCGTAAGAAGCCACGAAAGGGTTATTGCGAGCGCCAGCGAAGCACCCATTAAAAGGCCCTTGTCAAGAGGAAAAGAACCCCCCTCGCACGAGATTTTAATTTTTTTCCTCGGCTATCTACAAATGCGCTATTTCTT
>JAOUFX010000277.1 GCA_029857975.1 Deltaproteobacteria bacterium
ACTGGTTAGAAGAGCGTCTGGCAGGAGAGCCTCAGAGACCTTTTCGTTTTACCAGCCTAATCAAAATTCGTTTGCATCTCTCCCGATCGGGGAAAGTAATACTCCTGAGGAGCCGTATTGAAGCCAAGGTAGAGTGGATGTGCGCCCGATGCCTTGACCCTTTCTCCAGGACCTTGACCTCAGAATTCAAGACCAGTTTAAAGCCCAGACCTGATTTCCCCCTGCCGGATGAAGTTGAACTAAACCGGGAGGACCTGGAAACCGAGTTTTATGAAGGGGAAGAGATTGATGTTACCCCCCTGGTTCAAGATCAAGTCTTATTAACTCTTCCGGCCAAGGCCATATGTGATGAAGAGTGCCGGGGGTTATGTCCCAAGTGTGGCCAGAATCTAAACCGGGGAATCTGCCAGTGTTCGGAAAAGGTTACCGATCCCCGGTTCGAACTATTGAGGAACTTTCGGGTTCATTAAACGTGAGGTGATTTTCTTATGCCCAACCCCAAAAGGAGACATTCCAAGACCCGCAGAGATAAGCGACGGACCCATGATCGTCTGGCTTCTCCCCAATTCTCAACTTGCCAGCAATGTGGGGAACCTAAAGTTCCACACCGGATATGCCCCCATTGTGGCAGTTATAAAGGACGGACCGTCATCGAAGTAGAAGAAACTTGAGGAAAACCGAAGGGATGAAAATCGCTATAGATGCAATGGGTGGAGACCTCGCTCCCCGTAGTATCGTGGAAGGGGCTATACTGGCAGCTCGAGAGCACGGGGTACCCGTGGTCCTAGTCGGGGAGGAAAAAACAATTCGCCAGGAAGCCGCAATGGTTCCGGGAAGTGATTCCCTTCCGCTGACCTTCGTCCACGCCTCAGAAGTGGTGGGGATGGATGAGTCCCCCTTGACCCCCATCCGGAAAAAGAAAGATTCTTCCATTAAAGTGGCTTTTGACCTACTTAAAAAGGGAGAGGTTTCAGCGGTGGTTAGTGCAGGAAATTCCGGCGCCGTTTTAGCCACCGCGGTCTTTGTGTTAGAAAAATTAACGGGTGTGGACCGGCCCGCCATCGGGACCATCTTTCCCACCTTGAAAGGCTCCACCCTCTTACTCGATGCCGGAGCCAACGTCGACTGCAAACCTTTTCACCTGGTCCAATTCGCCCTTATGGGCGATGCCTACGCCAAATACATCTTGAAAAAAGAAAAGCCCAAAGTTGGTCTTTTAAGCAATGGCGAGGAAGAATCCAAAGGGAATGAATTGATCCGGGAGACCAATGCCATTCTGAAAAGAAGTTCGATTGGGTATGTTGGCCCAGTAGAGGGCAGGGATATCTTCAACGGCCGGGCGGATGTGGTTATTTGCGATGGATTTGTAGGCAACGCCGCTTTGAAGATCTGTGAGGGCTTGGCCGAGGCCATCGGGGCAATGATTCGACAAGAGCTGGAAGTCAGCCTGAGAGCCAAGATCGGGTACCTCTTCGCCCGACATGCAGTGAACGGCATCAAGAAAAAACTTGATTATTCAGAATACGGCGGTGCACCCCTCTTGGGGGTTAACGGGGTCGTCATCATCGGCCACGGGCGCTCTTCTGCCAAGGCCATTAAGAATGCCATCCGCCTAGCCCATGACTTTGCTCAGATCGGCCTCCCTAAGCTCCTGGTCCGAAACTTGGAAGAAAATCAAGACCTCCAACGGCTTGGCGGAAAGAATTTAACCAAAGTTTGGGAGCAGATCAAAGAAAAAATCATCAGCTGAAGAGACCGCTCTTAAGGCATCTTCCCCTATTCTTGCCTCGAGTGGGAAGGGGATGCCCGAAGAAGGGAAGGATATAATGATCAGGTCGCGGATAATTGCTACGGGGTCCTATGCTCCCCCCAAAGTTTTAACCAATTTTGACCTGGAAAACATGGTAGAAACTACGGATGAATGGATTATCTCTCGCTCAGGGATCCGGGAGCGTAGGATTGTAGAAACAAACGTTTCCACCTCTGATCTGGGAACGCAGGCAGCCCTGCGGGCATTAAATGCGGCGGGTCTATCACCCGAAGATCTCGATTTCATCATCACGGGAACGAACAGTCCGGACATGTTCTTTCCATGCACAGGATGTTTCATCCAGGCGAAAATCGGGGCGAAGAAGGCCGCCGCTTTCGATGTCTCCGCCGGATGCACGAGTTTTATCCACGCCCTCTCTTTAGCGGACAAGTTCATCAAAGAGGACCCGAGCCGTAAGGTCATGGTTCTGGGCGCGGAGATCATGTCTAAAGTGACGGACTGGACGGACCGGGGCACCTGTGTCCTTTTTGGGGATGGAGCAGGGGCCATCATCCTCGCGGGCGAAGAAGGAGAGCGGGGGGTGCTTTCTACCCACCTGCATTCTGACGGTTCCTTGTGGGAATTGCTTTACATGCCCGGAGGAGGATCAGCGAATCCGTCTTCGCACGAGACCGTGGATAAGCGCATGCATTACATCAAGATGGCCGGAAACCAGCTCTTTAAAGTGGCGGTGCGGGCTTTGGCCGACGTCTCGCAGGAAGCGCTGAAATTTAACGGCCTGAAGTGCGAAGACATCGACATCATGATTCCCCACCAGGCCAACACGCGTATCGTCGAGGCAGCGGCCAAACTTATTAATTTCCCCATGGAGAAGATCTTTTTAAACATCGATAAATACGGCAATACTTCCTCGGCCACCATTCCCATCGCCATGGATGAGGTCCAGCGAGACGGCAAAGTCAAGGCGGGAGACTTGATGCTCCTGTGCTCCTTCGGCACGGGAGTCACCTGGGGATCGGCGGTTATCCGCTGGTAAAGAATACTTTCCCCACCGAGCCCACAGAGGACACTGAGTTTAAAAACGCTAACCGGCAGCAAAACGAATTGGTGAAGGAAGAACAGAAAAACCAATACGGGTTTGGTTATACTTTGTTTTACATTAATGACTCTCTGTGAACTCTGTGCCCTCTGTGGTTAAGGAGATTTAGAAAACATGGATTATTTTTTGAATGAAGACCAGACGGCCATTCGGGATTTAGCGCGGAAAATTGCCCAGGAAAGGGTAATCCCCGTGCGGGCGGAGTTAGATGAAAAAGAAGAATTCCCCTGGGGACCTTTAAAATATTTGTCCGATGTCGGTCTTTTCGGAGTCTACATCCCGGAAGAGTATGGGGGCCTGGGATATGGATCTTTCGAGAACTGCCTGGCCATCGAAGAAATTTCCCGTGCCTGTATCGGTGTCTCCGTATCCTTTGCCGCCTCCGGTTTGGGATCTTATCCCTTTCTTCTCTTTGGCAGTGAAGAGCAAAAGAAAAAATATCTGCCGGACGTGGCCTCTGGCCGGAAACTGGCGGCGTTCGGTTTAACGGAAGCAGGCGCTGGGAGCGACGCTGGAGGGATTCGTACCACTGCCAGGCGCGATGGAAATGATTATATCCTCAATGGAACGAAGCAGTGGATCACCAACGGGGGAGAAGCGGAGATTTATTCGGTGATCGCCCTGACCGACAAAGCCAAAGGCCCTCGCGGAGCCAGTGCCTTCATTTTAGAGAAGGACATGCCCGGGTTTACTTTTGGAAAAAAAGAAAAAAAGTTAGGGATCCGCTGTTCGGCCACCCGGGAGCTCGTTTTTGAGGACTGCCGGGTCCCCAGGGAACATATGATCGGTCGGGAAGGAATGGGATTTATCGTGGCCATGCGCACGCTGGACAAAACCCGCCCGGGGATTGGGGCCCAGGCGGTCGGTTTAGCCCAAGGGGCTTTTGAAGCAGCGGTGGAATACGCCCGGGAGCGCCAGCAATTCGGGAAACCCATTATTTCTTTTCAGGCGGTCCAGCATATCCTGGCCGACATGGCCGCCCAGATTGAAGCGGCTCGGGCTCTGGTTTATGCCGTAGCGCGGTGGGTGGACACAAATCCCAAAGACATCTCCAAAACCTCTGCCATTTCCAAGCTTTTCCCCACCGATGTGGCCATGAAGGTCACGGTGGATGCGGTACAGATTTTTGGCGGCTATGGGTTCATGCGCGATTACCCTGTAGAAAAGATGATGCGCGACGCTAAGATTTTGCAGATTTACGAAGGAACGAACCAAATTCAACGCAACGTCATCGGCCAGGCTTTGATCAAGGAGTACGCCAGTAAATGAAGAAGGTGGGACTCGTTTTCCCGGGGCAAGGTTCCCAGTACGTGGGTATGGGAAAAGACTTTTCCGACCGTTTTCCCGCAGCCCGGGATGTCTTTGCCGAAGCGAATGAAGCCCTGGGGTATGACCTCGCTGCCCTGTGCTTCCAGGGTCCGGAAGAAGACCTAAAACTTACCGCCAACACTCAGCCGGCCATCCTGACCGTATCTGTTGCCGCCCTGCGAGTCATGCAGGTGGAGAGAGAACTGATTCCTATAGCCACGGCGGGACACAGCCTTGGAGAATACGGAGCCCTGGTTGTTTCGGGCGGATTACGTTTTGCCGATGCCGTGCGGCTGGTGCATCTGCGAGGAAAGTTTATGCAGGAAGCTGTTCCGATCGGGGTGGGAGCGATGGCTGCCATTATGGGGATGACCGGGCCTGAAGTAGAGGCCCTGTGCCAAGAGGCGGCTCAGGGGGAAGTACTTTCCCCGGCCAACTATAACTCTCCAGGTCAAATTGCCATCGCCGGGCATCGCTCGGCCGTGAACCGGGCAGTAGCCATCGTTTCCCAGCGGGCTGGGAAGAAAGCAGTTTTGCTTCCGGTCAGCGCTCCCTTCCATTGCGCCTTATTGAAGCCGGCGGCGGAACGTTTGCAAGAGGAGCTGGCAAAAGTGGAAGTGGGAGATTTGCATGTTCCCGTTCTATCCAATGCGGAAGCTGATTTTTACCCCGGGAAAGACAAAATTCGCGAGCTGCTGATCAAGCAAATAGACCATCCCGTGCGCTGGGAAGAGTGTATGCAAAAACTCATCCGTGCGGGCGCCAACCTGGTTCTGGAAGTGGGGCCCGGGAAGGTGCTAACCGGCTTAATGCGCCGAATCAGCAAAGATTTAGGAGTGGCCAACGTGGAGGATGGACCGAGCTGGGAAAAAGCCCAGGCGCTGTTGCCAGATGAATAAGGTCATTTACGAACTATGATCGGATCATTTTTTTGCCACAGAGATCACAGAGAACACAGAGAAAATATCGTTTTAATTAAGAATAAATATTTGAACTTTATCCTTTTCTTACTCTGTGTCCTCGGTGTCCTCGGTGGCTAAAAAAAGTTAAGAAGGAATGGAAAGTATGAAACTCAAAGGAAAAGTGGCTTTGATTACCGGTGGGGCTCAGGGCATCGGGAAGGCCATTGCCTTGCTTTTT
>JAOUFX010000278.1 GCA_029857975.1 Deltaproteobacteria bacterium
AGGAACTCCTCTGCCCCTCATTTCACTTTAGACCCACGTCTTTGCGTGCCTGCTTGCAGCGGTTGGATACTTCAGCATCGTTTTTTTGAAGGCACTCGAGAAGACGGCCTTCACCCGCTTCAACGCGGGCACAGTGCTTCCGAAGGTCGGGCGCACACTCGTTTGCGACATAGGTAAGCGCGGCGACGGCCCGCTCGAGCTGAACCGCGGCATCATAGAGGGCATATTCGCAACGCCCTGAAAGCTTGTCATTGTGGGCATAAAGGCACGCCAGAATCCGGGCCTCCCCTGGCGTCACATTGCTACAGTATTTCTCCAGTTCTGCCTTGCAACCGGTCACGACGCCTTCAACGAGCTGCTGCGCCATCACAGGGTTAACGAGTACCAGAAGCCATCCAAGGGTCAACAAGCAAATACCAAGTCTTTTCATTATTTTTCTCCTTTCATGTGACCCCTCCCCCTCCCCTCTCCCCCTTCTGGGGGGAGGGGAGGGGGGAATAATTCAGTGTTCGCTAAAATACCATCCCCAGCTTGAACCAGATGGAGTCGCCCTCGAGCCGGTTCTTTACCTCGATTTCCGGAAGCCATTTCAACTCTGCCACGAGGTCTTTCCCCCAGATTTTCATCGCGTAGGAGAGCACCGGGCCGATCCCGACCGTACGGCCCTTGAAATCACCAAGAAGGGTCGCCCCGGAGCCACTGTCGCCGCTGATCTGCTGATAGTAAAAAAAGTTAGCTCCCACACCGATGACACCGCCAAAGAGCGGCAGATGTTCGGCGGCCGTTAGGTCGAGGTGAAATTGCGTTCCGGTCTGGTAGTCTGTTTTGTGGTTCTCGGTGTTAAAGTCCATGCCGGCGAAGGCGCTCAGTTCAAGACCGATCTTACTGCTTATGTAACTGAGGTAGATGGCAGGTTCGAATGTCCAGTAGTTCTTGCCCAAGTTGGCCAGCTCGCCCTCATCATAGTCGCCGGTGGGAGCGTAGATGCCCAGGCGGACGTCGTATTTCAGGTCGCCATTGAGACCCGTCCAGCCGAGCATGAATGGGTAGAGGGTAATATCACCGATGCCGCTGGCCGTATCGCTCACCGCAGCGGTACGGACGATAGTGATAGTTTGGGGCCCTACGGTCTTCGTGAGCCGGACCTCGCCTTCGGCCTTGACCTTCATCCAGACATACGGGATGGCCGCGGCAACGGCATAATAGCCGCCCAGCAGCTTCAGCGGTGTCTTATACAGCGCCAACACCGTATCCGAATAAGCAGTGGCGTCGATGCCTGCCGTCCCTGTCACAATAAATCCCCCGAGAGGCAGTTGCTTGCTGGCGCTCACACTGCCATCATAAAAGTTAAAGTAATTTGCGATCGCCAGGCCGGGCTTGGGGGGGAGCGCATCAATGAAAGAAGCTGCCCCGCCAGGCATGTAATGGCCGCTGCCGCCTTCCTCGGCGTGGGCAAAGAACGGGACCAAGATGGTGATCGCCACAAGGGCACCCAGTGTGATGCTTTTTGCGATCTTCATTTTTATCCTCCTTAAATGGTTTTCGGCACATAGCCCATTGATGTTGACTGATCGCAGTCTATAAGTCAGTTTTTGTGAAGGTCCTCTCACCAGAACCTTTTCCTTTAGAGGCGGCATCTTCTACCTCAGGTCACCCAATAGCCTCTGGAATTCTTCAGATTCATCAAGGATTCGGTGTGCGACATCACGCAATTTGTCGACCTCCTCAGCAGACAGCTTAAAACTGGTGCGTAACCTCTTAAAATGCATCCGCTCTGCTTCATCTTTCAATGCATCGAACTTCACCTCAACCACATAAAACTCGATATCACCGCAGGAACCCGGTGCGGTAGAAACCGCTCCTCCCTTGCACCTCTGAGTTTTTGTCTCATCTGCCCACGATTTAACGTTCTCCTTCAAGAGAGCCAGGGTTTCCTCGTTGTACCGTTCGATTGCTATTCCGGAATAGGATGAAGCCATGGCCCCAAAAGGGGGAATCCTCTCAACTCTGTCCCACTTCCTATCCGGCTCTGTTTCAGCATTCACTACAATAAAGACGACTTTTTGGACTTTTTCCGCGGGAGTCCCTTTGACCGATTCCCAGATGCTCCCTCGCAACGTCACTCGATCGAGAACGGCCCTTAGACCGAGATTGTCAGCCACTCCTCCATCGACAAGATGGATATAGCGTTTCTTTTCGGAATCTAAATAAACTGAGAAGTTGTTTACCAGGTAAAACTGACGCTCTGAAACCGTACGACGTTTCAGCATCTCCTCCAACCCCTCAGGTATCTTGTAGCCGCAGGTCCCGGCATAGTTTCGTAAAGTGATGGGAGTCAAAGCCATGGGAACCGCTGAGGAAGCAGCTGCAGCCCTCGCTACCGGATAACGGGAAAGGTCCGAGCAGATCAAATCGAACATATCCTGTGTGAATCCTATCCTTGTCCCATACGACATGTCCGTGGCATTGATGACGATGACCGGCCCTTTTCGGGCCGCCATGTCGCCAAAGGTCTTTCCCTCGAATACGTGCTTGTCATAATATTCAGCGGATTGATCGCTTCGACCAAAAGTACCTGAAAAGAGTTTCAACCAGTTGACAGGATTGAATACCCCAAGGACAAGTGCTCCCTGGATATTTTTCTTCAGAAACTTGCTTTCAAAATCCTCAAAAATTCGATCCCCAAAGAGGCCATAATAGGCCGCCGTGAAACTTCCTCCGGATACACCCGATATCCCATCCACCTCATTCAGAAGGCAACGTTTCTTGCCATCGAGGATCACCTCTGTCTTCCGTAGTTCTTCGAGAACCCCATAGGAAAGTGAAGCCGCTCTTGTTCCACCACCCGAGAATGTGAGAAACAGGAGCATATGATCCGAATTTTCTGGGTCTTTGACCTGGGCAGTTCTGTATCCAGTGTTCGGATGGACTTCCTTAATCGGCTGGTTGACAGGATAGTGAGCACACCCGACCACAAGAATGGCTGCCCAAACTGATATTAGGATAGAAAAAAAGAGTTTTCTCATTCCTGCGTTTCTTGTAGCTTCTGTAAGCAACAGGACTCTCCTTGCATTCATTCAAATATTCTCCTCGATATCAATTACCGTTACTATCCTCCCCTACTCTACTTTTTTCCAGGTCTTATCAGGGTTGAACTTCTTCATAGCACCCGCAACTTTCTCCGTTTCCTTCCCCAGATTCTTTTCGTAGACCGTGCCGTCATGATTCACGATGAAGCTCATGACACCTGAAACACCATATTCTGCCGGGTAAGCAACCAGGCCAAAACCGCCGATCATCTTGCCGTTAACTACGTAATCGTACGCTCCACCCGGTGCGTTCTTCCCCTGGGCTTTTAGGATCTTGTAATAATACCCATGATAAGGTTGTGGCCTCTCACCCGGTTTCCTTGGTGTGTACCCTTCCCTAACCGCCTGGGCAGCAAGGGGCCCTAAGGGACTCTGCTCTTCCCCCTGTTTGGCCTCCCAATAGAGGCCATCTTTCTTTCCTTTCTGGCTGAAGAATTTCTGGGCGTATTCCCTCAGGCCGCCACCATCCCTTTCTTTCCGGGCATATTCGCGTTGCGCATCTACATATGCCAGGCACACCTGGATCGTGCCGAGCTCATTCCTGCCGATCCGCCGCTTCAAGATCTCTTCCTTTCCTGCTTTGGTATCGAAGAACCAGAGTTCGCCCTTCTTGACGAGTGGAATCGGAAAAGGATAATCCTCTTTTCCCACGTGAAGAATAATCTTTTTGTCACCCTCGCTTACCAGTTTGCCTGCCTCTTCGTAGGCCTTTACAAAACGCTCTCCAATCTCCTTGTCGGCCACCTCGTCGCCGGAAGAAATAATCTCTTTTCCTGATGGACCGAAGATTGCCAGAAGTTCCTTTGTATCTTTCGCCCTGACAGATTCAATCAGAGCTTTCACCGCCTCATCGGGAGATGCGAAAGTCCTCTGGTTCGAAGCGGCCGCAGCAAGAGCTTGATGAAACACGATGATGACCATCGTACTTGCAATGACCATCGCAAACCTAATGCGATCTATCGTTCCTCTCCTTGAGTTCTGTCTGTTGAGAAACATCTTTTGCTCCCTCCATTTAGATTTTTAGTGAAGCTCACCGCCCACAGGGCGGGGCTTGACGCATAGCCGAGACTTTCGAGTCTCTCACGAAAATGCGGGTTGCCTCCCTCTCCCCGTTCACCCCCACCTTAATCCTCCCCGTCAAGGGGGAGGCTGAGGGAGGGGGTTACTTGCGGTGGAAACCACCCCCGCGGCTTCCTCCCCCTGAGCCCGTGCCCTCAAGGCTCTGGCGTCCACGGGTACTCTCGCTGCCTGCCTGGCTGCCCCGATCAATTCCTCCAAAGGCATTATCGCGCCCGTCGCGTCCAGCGCTCCCACGGTCCCCGCTACGTCCGCTTGCCCGATCTCCGCTGCTCCGCGACAAGTCCTGCTTGCCCGTCTCAGAGCGGCCGCGGAAAGACTCACGACTCTTCGTGGCCTCGGAGGAACCTCCCCTGTTGTATTTCTGCGCAGTGCCCTGATCCCGGTAAGAGACGCCCTTTCGGTGGTCGGGGTCATGTTGCCAGGTCCCTGTGCCACCCTGACCGGGGGTCTGTCCTTTTGCCTGGTACTGCTGTTGGTATTTTGAACGGTCGATATTCTGATTGATATTGGTATTCCTGTTGATGTCGATGTCGACGTCATTATGACCCCAGTTGCAGTTTCCCCAAGCATAGCCCCAGGCGGCGCCGACCGCCACACCGGCTGTAAAGGAGAAAGCCGCCGTCGTTGCCGCATATCCGGGGGGATAGTAGTAGTAAGGGGGATAGGCAGGGTAAGGCCATGCGCCGTACACCACCACCGGGTTATAGGCAGCTACATAAACAACCTGGGGGCTCGCAGGTTGGATGATGATCGTCTCTTTCTCGACAATCACCTTCTGCTCCTTCGTCGTCTTCAAGTTGCCTGCGTCATGGGCCTTCTTCCGGAGCTTCTGGACAGTGTCCATGACTTCCTTTTGCTGAGCCAGGAAAGCATCGCCCAGCTTCTGCGTCCAGTCGAGCTTCTCATTCATCATCGACAACACCTGGGGAAAGTTTACCAAAGATTTGACGCTTGGGTCCCAGTGCTGTTTCTCCAGAGCTGTGGTTAAGGCATCCCCCTTGAGGTCTTTGTTTTGCTTCGCCCAGCGCTCCGCCTGCACGACCTCCAGCGGATATGTTGAAGCCATCAGGATCTGAGCCAGCAGGGAATCCGAATACAGCGCAAT
>JAOUFX010000279.1 GCA_029857975.1 Deltaproteobacteria bacterium
GGAGCCATTTATTCGGGATGGATGCGCGGTTTATGTCGAAAGGATCCTTCGCTATGCCGACCTGCAATTAATTGTGGTTCCGGAAGAAAGAATCCCTGGAAAGGGCAAAAGGGAATACATCATCCATCAAGAAGGGCTAAGGATCCGGGAAAAGATATCCTCTGCTGGGTTTATGGTCGTCTTGGATGAACGAGGAAAATTCCTTTCCTCCGAAACTTTTGCCCTTTTTTTGGAGAAAAATAGCAGCAAAAAAATTTCCTTTATTCTGGGTGGTCCTTATGGACTGGACGATTCCCTGAAGAAAGAAGCTGATTTTCGCCTTGCGCTTTCTCCTATGACCCTGGTGCACAGCATGGCCAGATTGTTTCTCTTGGAACAGATATATCGGGCTTTTACCCTTCTCCGGGGGGAGCCGTACCACAAGTAGAAGGAGCCCATTATGTTTTCCCGCGTTCACTTCTTTATCTTTATCCTCGTCATCATTGTTTTCGGCTACCTCTTCTATCTTAACCCGGAAGTCATTGAATTTACTTTCCTCCAGGATCGTTCCATTTCTATATCTCCGGCTTTGATCGCTTTTGGGGCTTTTTTTATCGGGGCCTTTTTTGTTTTTTTGGTCACCCTATTCGTCGATACCAAGCGGGCCTTCGATCTTTGGCGCTCTTCAAAACGGCAGAAGAGGGAAGAACTTATTCAGGAGCGATACGGGAACGGCCTGGAACAGATGATGAAGGGAAATGTTCATAAGGCCAAAGATATTTTGGCCAAGATTATTGAAAAAAACTTCCAGCATTTACCCTCCTATATATCCTTGGCCAATCTCCATTCGCTCGAAGGCGAGCATGACCAGGCTATCGATATTCTCATTCGGGCGAAGGCGATTGACCCCGAAAATTTGGAGCTTCTTTTCCACCTGCAAAAAAACTACCTTGCCCGGCAGGAATATGCTTTGGCTCTTGAAACGCTGGATCACATTCTCGAGCGGGACCCCGAAAACCGAGAGGCTTTGCGTAAAAAAAGGGAGATTTATATCCTGCAAGGCAATTGGCCGGAAGCCTATGAGACCCAGAAGAAACTGGTTAAGTTTACGAAAGAAAAAGAACACGCCTTAGTCGAAAAGAAAGTCATGCTCGGTTTGGAATACAGGTTTGGGGAAGAACTGGCTCAAAAGGGAAAGTTTAAAGAGGCGGAGAAAGCTTTGCGGGAAATCATCCGCGAAGACCGGGAATTCTATCCGGCCCACGTATCTTTGGGAGATGTTCTCCTGCGCCAGGGTTCCCCTGATGAAGCCAGCCAGATCTGGATAAAGGCCTTGGAATCCTCCTGGAACCCGATTTTTTTGGAAAGACTGGAATCTCTCTATCTTTCCAAGGCCAGCCCCAAAAAAATTTTTACCCTTTATCTTGATTATCTCAGGAAGCGCCCGGAAGACAGCGTTATGCGTTTTTTTTACAGCCGCTTATTAATTCGTTTAGAGATGATCGATGAGGCGCTGGAACAACTCCGGGATCTGGAGTCGACCGGGGTACCCTTCGCGGAACTGTACATCCTCATGGGCCAGGCTTACCACCGCCGCGGAGATTTCCCGCAGGCCATCGAAGCCTACGAAAAAGCCTTGGAAGTCCAAAAATATTCGCTCCCTTCTTATACCTGTTCGACCTGCGGAAAGGCCCAGCGGGAATGGTCAGGATTCTGCGAACAATGCCATGAGTGGGGGACCTTTACCGTCAAACTCCCGGAAATCTCTAAATCGATGCCAGCCATACCCTTTTATACCTATCCCGTAAATGTTTAAGCATGGGCCCTTTCTGGCGAGCTCTGATTGACTTCTTTTTTCCCCCCCATTGCCCTCTTTGCGGAAAAATCCTGGGAGAAAACTCTATTGACCGCCCCTGCCCCTCTTGCCTCGCGCAAATTAAATTTTTCTCTCACCCTTGTTGCCCTCGCTGCGGCCTGGGCTTCCATACGACTTGGGGTGAAGATCATTTATGCTCTGCGTGTCTTACGGAGCACTGGGATTTTAGCAAGGCGAGATCTCTCGGGCCTTATGAAGGGTTGATGGCCGAGGTTATCTCCCGTTTCAAGTTCCGGGGATCTTCCCGCTTGGCCAAGCCTCTGGGCACCCTCCTGGCGGAATACCAGGATTCTGAATTCCTTTTTTCAGAATTCGACCTCATCCTTCCCGTTCCCCTTCACCCCCAACGCCTTAGGGAGCGCGGTTTCAATCAGTCGCTGCTTTTGGCCCGCCGCATTAGCCGGGTTCATTCGATTCTCCTCGATTTCACGGCGTTACAGCGCATCCGCCATACTCAACCCCAAACCGAACTCTCCGGTCCCGAGAGAAAAAAGAATATCCGCGGCGCCTTTGAAGTAGAAAAATCAGCGATCCTTTCCGGCAAACGAATCCTGCTCATCGACGATGTTTTCACCACGGGGGCGACGGTGCAGGAGTGCTCAAAAGTTTTGTTAAAAGCAGGAGCGAAACAGGTGGACGTACTAACCTTGGCGAGAGTTCTTTAAAAAAAACGAACAATTCACCGCAGAGCACACGGAGAATGACCGTACCTTTTCTTGCCCGCCGTAAAAGGGTTATATTCTTTTTCCCCCCTTTCTTTCAAATGTAGTTTATGGTATAAGAACTTTTAGCGTTTTTACTAATAAAAAAAGGGAGTGCTATCTATGACGGAAATTCCAATAAGCAAGGCTTCATCTGAACAACTTAAAAAGAAGCCTGCCCCCAATGCGGAATTGGGCTTCGGCAAGCTTTTAACCGATCACATGTTTTTAATGGATTATCTACAGGGAGAAGGTTGGAAGAATCCACGGATCGAACCTTATCATCCCCTTGCTTTAGACCCGGCAGCTTTAGTTTTACATTATGGGCAGGAAGTTTTTGAAGGACTGAAAGCCTATCGCTGGCCCCAAGGAGAGATTTGTCTTTTTCGTCCGCGGATGAATTATGAAAGGATGAATCGTTCGGCCAGGCGACTCTGCATGCCGGAGCTGGATGTAGAATTTGCCCTGGAGGCGACCCGGCAGCTCATTCGCCTGGAAAAAGAATGGGTTCCTTCAGCGCCGGGGACTTCCCTTTATATCCGCCCCAACATGATTGCGGTCGAAGCGGCTCTGGGAGTTCAACTCTCCAAGAAATATCTATTTTACATCATCCTGGGGCCGGTGGGGGCGTACTACCCCCAGGGATTTAATCCGGTGGATATTTACGTTGGCGAAAAATACATCCGGGCCGCCCGGGGAGGATTGGGAGAAGCTAAAACGTCGGCTAACTATGCTGCCAGCTTATTGGCCGCAGAGGAAGCCCATGAACTTGGATATACCCAGGTGCTCTGGCTGGACGCCATTGAGCGCAAATACGCCGAAGAAGTAGGCACCAGTAATATTTTCTTTTACCTCGGTGATGAATTGGTCACTCCTTCTTTGGATGGAACGATTTTACCGGGAGTCACCCGAGATTCCGTTTTGCATATCGCTCGTAATTGGGAGTTGAAGGTCTCGGAACGTAAAATCAGCCTGGAAGAAGTGATTTTCGCCATTGAATCCGGAGCGTTGAAGGAAATATTTGCCGCCGGAACAGCAGCGGTTATCTCTCCGGTAGGCAAACTTGCCTACCGGGGAAAAACCTATCTGGTTAATGGTGGAAAAGTTGGCCCCCTGGCCCAAAAACTCTACGATTATATCATGGGCATCCAGTACGGAAAAATCAAAGATCCCTACGGATGGACGGTTCGGGTGGCTTGAAATTTTCGGGTAAATTGTTGTTCAGCAAGAATGTCGTTTGCCAAAGCCAACATTTTTTTCTTAAAAGTGTTGGCTTTTTTATTGGATCGGATCAACAAATGTATTCTTACTTCCGAGGGAAAAAAGGAGTGCAGCAAACATGAAGGCCATGGTGTTAAACCAGATCCATAACCTGCAAGAAAATAAAAATCCTCTGGAACTTGTGGATTTGCCCGAGCCAACCCCGAAAGAAAAAGAAATTTTAGTAAGAGTCTTGACCTGCGGCGTTTGCCATACGGAATTGGATGAGATTGAGGGGAGGACTCCCCCCTCCCGATTTCCGCTTGTTTTAGGCCATCAAATTGTCGGCAGAGTGGAAAAAGCTGGAAGCAGAGCAATGAAATTCAGGATCGGAGATCGCGTGGGCATAGGCTGGATAGGCTCCGCTTGCGGAAAATGCCGGTTTTGCCTGGAAGGAAACGAAAATTTATGCCCTGAATTCAAGGCTACGGGCAGGGATGTAAATGGAGGCTATGCCCAATATACGACCATTCAGGAAGAATTTGCCTACGCCATTCCGGGGATCTTTTCCGACCTGGAAGCAGCACCCCTTCTGTGTGCCGGCGCGATCGGCTACCGATCCCTCCGGTTAACGGGAATGGAAGGGGGAAAGAGTCTTGGACTCATCGGATTCGGCGCTTCCGCCCACCTGGTGATCCAGCTGGCCAAACAAAAGTATCCCAACTCCAAAATTTTCGTTTTTGCCCGGACCGCAAGAGAAAGAAATTTTGCCAAGGAACTTGGAGCGTTTTGGGCGGGTGATATAGGAGACGATTCGCCGGAAAAATTAGCATACGCCATAGACACCACCCCCGCATGGAAGCCGATTGTGGAGGGCTTGAAAAATTTGGAAAAAGGGGGAAGATTGGTTATCAATGCCATTCGCAAAGAAGAAATTGACAAAGAGTCTCTTTTAAAATTGGATTACGCCCAACATCTCTGGCTGGAAAAAGAGATAAAGAGCGTAGCCAACGTGGCGAGAAATGACGTGGGCGAGTTTCTGCAATTGGCGGCTAAAATTCCGCTGCGGCCAGCAGTTCAAGAGTTCCGACTGGAAGAGGCGAACCAGGCTTTGCTTGAACTGAAGCAAAAAAAAATCCGCGGAGCTAAAGTTCTGCGGATCGATTGATAACTTTATTGAACGATAACTTCCTAAATTCATTAATTTTGAACCCCCCCTCCCCTGCCCACATTTTTTAAATTTTCTTGACACACCATCGCCTTCCCATTATACTCGCAGTACCCAAAAACGAGTTCCGATCATACGGCATGGGGCAAGGTTCATGGTGGGCCGGCTACCAGGAGGCAGCAAGGAAGTGATGTAAAATTATATCAATACGAGCTGGAATCTGGGCCGTTGGCAGAGAATCTGCAACCCAGGATATTCTATGAAAAGGAGGTAGCAATGAAAAAGTTTCTGGTTCTATTTTCTATTCTTGTATTGGGCGGCGTTTTTGGTTCCGGGAACACCCTG